>DATEAK010000346.1:0-2083 GCA_035288405.1 bacterium
CTCAATCTTACTGACCCCTTCGGGAGTCAGACTGGAAGGGAGAACGACATCCACCGCCCCCTCTTTCTTCGCCCCTTCAATCACTCGGGTCAGCGCATCATTGGCAGCCCGTGCCTTCGGCACAGACACCAGAGCCCCAAGAAACATCAGCAGCACCGCCAGCATAGTCACTCTTTTCATCCCTGCCTCCTCCACAGTGCAGAAAGAACCTGAACCCCGAGTCTACAAACCTTTCAGCGTTACCTCATTCCAAACGTTCATCATCTGGCTGTCGCGGGTTAGCAGCTTTTCCACCATGCCCATGGTGCGCAAAGCGACCTTTCCCGCTTTGATCTTTTCCCGGATCTTCTCCGGGTAGGCGACGATTTCTCCCCTGAGATCGGGATGAGCCGGAGCAATGGCGGTCGCTTTCGAATAAGCCATCTGCCCTTCCTTGGAGAGAAGCCAGTTCAAGAACACCTTTGACGCGTTTGGATGAGGGTTCGACCTCAGAATGACGATGTCTCCCGGGGCTGCCGGGAGAGGATCGAGAGCCGTCCAGCTCACAGGGACCCCCTTCTGTTCATCCTTGAACGCCTCGTATTCCTGGCCGGGAACCGCAAATTTAAACTCCCCCGCCGCCGTCAGCTTGAGAGCCGCGTTGGTCCCCTCGGAGCGAAACTGGGCGTTGGCCGAGAAGAGCTTCCTCATGTAAGCGGTCGTTTTCTCGGGTCCCCAGATCGTCCACAACACGGGGAAGATAACCGCGTTGGCCGTTCGGGTGACACCGATGGACCCCTTCCACTTGGGATCCAGCAGATCCTCCCAGGTTCTGGGAAGATCCTTCTCGCTGACCATATTCTTGTTATAGGCCAGACTCCAGTATTTGATGTGAAACCCAATGAAATTCTCGTGCTTGAGATCCGCCGGATAGCGCTTCCACATGGGGATGTCGCGCAAGTCCATGAGGACGCCGGACTTGATGTAGTCCTCTATATTTCCCATATTGAAGATCAAGTCCGTAATGGTTGTCCCCCTCTGGGCGGCGAAGAGCACCTTTTCCCTGCGCACTTCCGTCCCGGCTTCCGTATACTCCACATTGATAAACGGGTACCTGCGGTTGAAGACACGCAACACTTCGCGGATCTCCAGGGGCCGATCGGAGCCGTAAAAAATGAGCTTTCCTTCTTTCTTGGCGCCCTGGATCCAGGATTCCGGCACAGCAAATTCCGCCTCGTCCGCCGCGGTCTGGGCCTGCACGACACCGCAAGCGAGGCCGACCCAAAACACCACCGCCGTTGCCAACACCTTTCCATTCCGGCTCAGACTCATGGGGACCTCCTCAATGTAATGTCCGAGGTGCATGAAGGTTTTCACTCCCACCCGGCGCAAGAAAAATAATAGGGAATCCCTTCCACGGCCGTTTCACAAGTCCAGCAAAAGCCGGACTTCCGTGTGGAATCGCTCCAGTTGCAGCAAAGGATCTCAGGAAGCAAACATGATGACAATGCGCTTCAACGCAGGCACGGTCTTTTTAAATCCGAGCCCAGGACTTTGAACTCTACGGTTAAAGTCCCTCCAACGTCACCTCACTCCAGACTTTCTCCAGCGGGCTGTTGCGGGTCAGGAGCTTTTCCACCATGTCCATGGTCCGCACGATGACTTTGCCGCTCTTGATCTTCTCCCGGATCTTCTCCGGGTAGGCAATGATCTCTCCCCTCAACTCTGGATGGGCTGGCGCGATCGAAGTCGCCTTCGAATAGGCCCTCTGCCCCTCCTTGGAAAGAAGCCAGTTCAAGAACACCTTTGCCGCGTTCGGACGAGGGGTCGACCGCAGGATGACGATCATGTCAGCGGCCGCCACTAGCGGATCGAGAGCCACCCAGCCCACCGGCACCCCCTTCTGTTCATTCTTGAAAGTTTCGTACTCCATGGCGGGGATCATGAACTTGAACTCCCCCGCCGCCGTGAGCTTGAGGACCGCATTCGTCCCTTCAGAGCGGAACTGGGCGTTGGCCGAGAAGAGCTTCCTCATGTAAGCCGTGGTTCTCTCGGCACCCCAGATCGTCCACAACACGGGGAAGATAACCGCGTTGGCCGTTCG
>DATEAK010000347.1:0-11778 GCA_035288405.1 bacterium
TGAAAGGACGCTCTATTGACAAAGGACCCTCGAATTCGTTACCTTAGAGCCTCGCTTCCTATGGGAAATTTCAGATCCCGGGGAGTCCGGGACGAGTTTTTGGGGACAGGAAGGGGAAGCGGGCCTAATGGTGAAATGGGAAACGAGGAGGTGAACGTATGTTAATGGGTATTGCCTGGGCTTTGGGAGGATCACCAGGTGGGGGTGCAGGCGGTAGTGGGGGCGGCGTTTTGGGAAGCCTCATGCTCCCCATCGCAATTTTTGTCATCTTCTACTTCCTTCTCATACGCCCACAGCAGAAGAACCAAAAGAAACATAAGGAGCTTCTCAGCAACCTCAAGAAGGGAGATCAGGTAATCACCAGCGGGGGGATTTACGGAACGATCGCCAAGTTGCGTGGTGATGCGGTTATGCTCCAAGTGGCTGACCAGGTAAAAATCCGGGTGGCACGAAGTGCGATTGCCAGTTCCTTCGGCAGCCAGACTCCCCCCGATGATGAGGATGACAAAGATTGAAGCCCGCAGCTCATGAGGGATTGGCAAGATCTACACGCGCTCCTGAACCGCATCGATCGCCGGGGATACAAGTCTTATAAAGACCTGGAGGGAACCTATCGGAGAGAGGACTTTGTCCTCAACATCGATCATGTTCAGAGCGATCCTTTTGCCTCCCTGTCCCGGGTTCGGGTTTCAGTTTCCCAGACAAAAGCCGGCTTCCCACCTGAGCTGTTCAGCACCCAGGTGCGCCGCATCGCACTATGTGATTCCCTGGTGCGGCTTTTTTCCGAGCAGATTCGCCGGCATGCGCGCGGCCACAGGGGCACCGGTCACAGCGGGCTGATTGTTATCGATCGTTGCGGGCAGGAAGTCCTGAACCGAAACGCCGTAAGACTTAATGAGTCCAGCGTGGAAGCACGCTTCGGAATCGGGTTGCCGGCAGCCGGGCGCACGGTCCTATCCCAGGAAGCTCTGGCGATGTTGTGCGAGGAGATCCCTACGATCGTGACAGGATCCTTGTTCTATAACAATCTTGATGCCGACGCTGTGCTCCGCCATGTGGAGACAGTGGAGGATCAAGAGATTTTACGCTCCCAATTGAAAGAGAAAAAGTTGGTTTCCTTTCTCGCCGACAGTTCCGTTCTTCCCCGGGCTAGCGGGGTAGACGATCGTCCCCTCCACACGGCAGAAGTCGTTTCGCTGAAGACCCCCTCGAGCCTGGAAGTCGAGCTCCACTGTCCCAACCGAGGAGCCGTCCGCGGTCTTGGAATTCCTGAAGGGGTGACCCTCATCGTCGGCGGAGGATTCCACGGCAAGTCGACATTACTGCGGGCCATCGAACAGGGAGTCTACAACCACATTCCCGGAGACGGCCGGGAGTACGTGGTCTCCTGCCCGAATGCCCTCAAAGTGCGCGCTGAAGAAGGCCGCAGTGTGTGTCAGGTGGATATCAGCCCCTTCATTGGACCTCTGCCCCAAGGGAAAGATACCCGGTCCTTCTCCACGGAAAATGCCAGCGGCAGCACTTCCCAGGCAGCCGGCATTATGGAAGGAATTGAGGCCGGCGCCGAGGTCCTGCTCATGGATGAAGACACCTCCGCGACCAACTTCATGATCCGGGATCATCGCATGCAACAACTGGTGGCCAAGGAAAAGGAACCCATCACTCCATTTCTCGATAAAGTACGACTCCTTTTTGAAGACCACGGGATCTCAACGGTGCTTGTCATGGGAGGATCAGGAGATTACTTTGAGGTAGCCGATACGGTGATCATGATGGACGAGTTCGTCCCCCAGGATGTGACTTCCCAGGCGCGGGAAATCGCCCGCAACACGGCGGTGCAACGCCGGCCCGAGGGGGGTGGCTCGTTCGGGAAAATTCCCAACCGCTTTCCGGATCCCACCAGCCTTTCACCAGGGAAAGGGCGCCGGCAGGTCGTCGTCGAAGCGCGTGAGGTCCTCACACTCCAATTTGGCGGGGAGTCCGTGGATCTAAAAGCTCTAGAACAGCTCGTTAGCCCAAGCCAAACCCGAGCCATCGGCAGGTTTCTTGTATACGCCACTCGGAATCATTGGAATCGGGGGTGCAGCTTGCGGGAAGCTTTGGAACTGACCCGAAAAGAAATCGCAGAAGAAGGGCTTGACCTCCTTTCTCCGTTTGCCACGGGAGATCTGGCCGAACCGAGACCACTGGAAGTAGCCGCGACTCTCAACCGGATGCGCGGCGTGCGGATGCGCTGAGGAGAACCTATGCTCAGAAAATATTGGTGGAAACTCGCCCTCATCGCCGTCATTTTGGGGACGAGCCTGTGGTGGACTCTGCCGCTCTCGGAGAGAATCAAGCTGGGGCTGGATCTAAAAGGAGGAACCCACCTCCTTCTGGAAGTGGAGAGTGACAAGGCAGTAGAAAATACTCTGGAGCGTTATCGGACTGAAATTGCCAGGGGCCTCGAAAGAGCGGGTGTCAGCGGGGCACGCGTCGAGCGACAAGGGAACGACCGCCTGGCGATCACGATTCCAGATGCAGCAACCCGTTCGGAATTGGACAAGATTTTGCTGAACCACCCGCAACTCCAGGGTATGGAAGGAAGCACACCAAGCCGTGTGTTCGTGGGCTTCCCCCAGGGTCAGGTTAAACAGATAAAAGCAAGTGCGGTCGAACAGGGTCTAGAGACGATCCGCAACCGAATCGATCAGTTTGGGGTCGCGGAGCCCACGGTCCAGCACCAAGGGGACCAAAATATCGTGGTGCAACTCCCCGGCCTGCAAGACCCCCAGAGGGCCATTGACCTCATCGGCAAGACTGCGGTGCTCGAGTTCCGGCTTCTCGATGAAGAGAACTCTCTCACGAAAGCTTTGGCTGGAGAAGTTCCGCCAAATTCGGAGATTCTCTACGAAAAAGTGGTGGATAAAGTCACGGGTCAAGAAATCAGACGGATCCCCTACCTGGTGAAAAAAGATGTTCTGATGACCGGAGAGTTCATCACCAACGCCGAGGTCCGCATCGACCAGCGGTTCAACGAGCCTTACGTCTCCCTTTCCTTTGACCGCACGGGGGCCAATCTCTTCAGCCGGATCACTGAAGAAAACGTCAAAAAGAGACTGGCGATCATTCTGGATGGGAATGTTTACTCAGCTCCCGTGATCCAGGAAAAGATTTCCGGAGGGCAAGCCCAAATCAGCGGCAACTTTACCTCGGAAACCGCCCATGACTTAGCGATTGTTCTGCGTTCGGGAGCCTTGCCCGCACCCGTGAAGGTACTTGAGAACCGGACAGTGGGGCCTTCTCTGGGAGCCGATTCCATCCGGGATGGGGTCCTCGCTTCCTTGTTCGGAGGCTTGGCCGTCGTCCTGTTCATGCTGATCTATTACCGCTTCGGCGGAGTGGCGGCCAATCTCGCCCTCTCCTTTAATATCTTGATCCTTCTGGGAGTCATGGGATACTTCCGGGCCACGTTAACCTTACCGGGAATCGCCGGTATTGCATTGACCATCGGCATGGCCGTGGATGCCAACGTGCTCATTTTCGAGCGTATCCGCGAGGAACTGCGAGGCGGAAAAACAATCCGCTCGTCCGTTGATGCCGGCTTCCACCGGGCTTTCTTAACCATCGTGGATTCCAACGTAACGACGCTGATCACGGCTCTCTTCTTATTCCAGTTCGGAAGCGGTCCGGTCAAGGGATTTGCGGTTACCCTGACCGCCGGGCTCATTGCGAACATTTTCACTGCCGTCTTCGTCTGTAGAGTGATGTTCGATTTTTATCTGGCCAGGCGCAAGATAGCCCGGCTCAGCATTTAAGGGGCAGGAGACCAGCAATGGAGATCATCAAGCCGGGAATTCGAATCGATTTCATGCATTGGAGAAATCTGGCCATGGTAGGCTCGACTCTCGTCCTGCTGGCCGGGCTCATCTCCATGGTGCTCAAGGGGGGGCCCCAGTATGGGGTGGACTTTTCCGGCGGGACCCTTTTCCAGATCCAGTTCAAGCAGGAAGTTCCCGTGGAAAGGGTGCGCCGGGCCATGGCCGGAGCTGCTTTAGGGGAAACCAATATTCAACGCCTGGGAACCAGCCGAGAGTTTCTGGTGAGGGCGGGGCTGACCTTGACCCGTTTGGAAGAAATCACTCCCAAAGTTCGCCAGGCTTTGGCCAAGGAATTTGGAGCGGGGAACTTCGAGATCCGTCGGGAAGAAACCGTAGGTCCCACTGTAGGTAAGGACCTGACCAGAAAGGCCATTTTGGCGATGGCATACGGGATGCTCGGAATTCTGATTTACGTATCCGTCCGCTTTCATTACACCTTTGCTTTTGGCGGAGTCATCGCCCTCATCCACGACGTGATGATTACCATCGGGATCTTCTCCTTAACCAACAAAGAGATTGACCTGAACATCATCGCGGCTCTGCTCACCATCGCGGGGTTTTCCATTAACGATACAATTGTCATTTTTGATCGGATCCGCGAAAACCTGAAAAAAACCCGCAAGGCGGATTTTGGAGAGCTCGTGAACCAGAGTGTCAGCGAATGCCTGGGGCGGACCACCTTGACGTCCTCCACGGTCATCGTGGTCCTCCTGGCCCTGTTCCTTTTCGGTGGACAGGTTCTTCACGACCTATCCTTTGCACTCCTGGTAGGGACACTTTCTGGAGTCTTTTCCACGGTCTTTATTGCCAGTCCGATCGTTCTCATGTGGCCCAAGCGGTTCCTGGGCAAAGTAAGCTGGTCACGCTAAGTGGCTCTCTCCTGCAGTCCGGAGACTACCGGTCTCGGCCTTTATATCCATATCCCCTACTGCGTCCACAAGTGCGGGTACTGCGACTTTAACTCCTACGCAGGGGCATCCGAGTCTCAGATGAAGGAGTACGTCTCGGCCCTCAAGCAGGAACTCGAGCACTGGCAGTGCGATCCCCGGGTTAAAGGAAAGACCATCGAGACCATTTATTTCGGTGGAGGGACGCCTTCCCTCCTCGCTCCTGGGACAATCCTCTCGATCCTGGAAGACTGTGTCCGCTCGTTTTCCCTGGCTGAGGAGATGGAAGTCACCTTGGAGGCCAACCCGGGAACACTGACGCTGGAGAAACTCAATACCCTTCGAACGGGAGGGTTCAACCGTCTTAGCCTGGGGATTCAGGCCCTGTCGGACCCCCTATTGCGGACTTTGGAACGGATTCACACGGCAGAAGAGGGAATGGAAGCGGTTCGCACCGGACGTCGAGCAGGGTTTTCCAACCTTTCCATCGACCTCATGTTTGCTGTGCCTGGCCAGACCCTGGACCAATGGCGATGGACTCTGGGACAAGCAATGACCCTGGCCCCGGATCATATCTCCTGCTACCACCTGACGCTGGAGCCCGGAACGGACTTTTACCGGCGCTGGCGCCAGGGAGAGTTACCTCTTCCATCTGAGGAAGACGGGGTCACCATGCTGGAGGAGATGATGGACTTCCTGTCCGCCGCAGGCTTCGAGCACTATGAGATCTCGAATTTCGCTCGACCCGGACGGCGGTCCCTCCACAATCAGATCTATTGGCACAACCAGGAGTATCTGGGCCTGGGGGCAGGCGCCCACTCCTTCCTCGCCGGGGAGCGGTTCTGGAATTTTCACCTCCCCCATCGCTACATTGCAGCCATAAGGGAAAAAGGATCGGCCGTGGCCTCCCGAGAAAAATCCGTGGGAGCGACTGCTCTCGGGGAATCCTTCATGATGGGCCTCCGTCTTCTCGAAGGGGTTGATTTGGAAGTACTTTCCAGGCGCTTTGGAGTTTCCATTCGTGAAGTCTACCAGATGCCCCTATGGGAACTAACCGAGAAAGGGCTGGTATCCACGGAAGGGAGTCGGTTGAAACTGACCCGAAGAGGGCTTCTCTTCTCCAACGAGGTGTTCATGGCCCTACTAGCCCCTCCACCGGAAGCCATCCGGACATTCATATAACTTATTGTAAATAAATACTTTATAATTAATCCCAGGCTTTTTTTAGTCAAAAAAGTCTTGACTTCCCCCCCTATCCTAGGCACAATGACGACAACCTGGTCCAAAAGAAAAGGGAGCGAAAAGGCCAGGCGCAACCGCTCATCATCTTCTTCTCTAATGAATCGTCTCTCTCCGGATTAGGAGAAGGGACCTCAAAACCCCCAAACAACAGAGCACACGAGAACTGTTGTTTTTGGGGTTAGCCTTAGGGTCAAGAGAAGAAAAAAGACAGCTAAGAGGAGAAAAATCATAACGTTTTGAGATGGAAGACTTCTCTGCATTGCCAGGGACGGTGATCAAGAAGGCGATTTTTGGGCTGGTATCCTAGAGACCGAAAAGGCAAACCCCAAGAAATTGGGGGGCGCAAAGCCACGGGTCGTCCTCCCTGAACAGGGACCGAAAGCCGGGCTGCCGAATCAAATGGCAGCCCGGCTTTTTGGCAAAGGAGGAGCTGACCATGAAGACCAGAAATTGGGGACAACGCCTATCGAGCTGGGTAAGAAAGCAAAACCTTGGACTAGTGGGTTGTATCGTTGCCCTCTTGGTTCTCAGCATCGTTTATTTCCCTGCAGCAACGGGGATCTACCAGGAAAAGGGGGTTTCGCCCGACGAGCTTCTTTCTCGGGGCGAAGCCAGAATCTCTTCCCGGATGCTGCAAAAAGAACTCGGAATGAATCCGGGCTTGGCTGATCAGGTGGCGAATTCTGTGGTCCGGTACTCACGGGCCAGCAATATCCCCTGGGAGCTTGTGGTGGCCGTCATGAAGGTGGAAAGTTCCGGGTCTCTAAAAGCCGTATCTCCCCGCGGAGCCAAGGGTTTGATGCAGGTCATGCCTTTTTGGACGACCGAATTAGGTGCGGACCCCCGGGCGATCTTTGAGCCTGAAACAAACGTGTGGCTCGGAATCTCGGTCCTGAAACACTACATCCGACGCTATAAGGCTTTGGATGTCGCTCTGGCAGCTTACAACGGCAGCCTGGGGAGTTCCGAATATCCAGCGAAGGTGCTAAAAACCTACCAGGAACTCACAGCCTACCAACTTAACTGATCAGCCCATCGATGAAAGAATCTTTCGAGTGGGTATCCTCCCAGCCGTTCTCCGGGAGGATACCCGCGTATCCCATCAATTAATTCCACCTAAGGAGACAGGCAACTTTGCGTCCTTCCCCTACTTCTTTCAAGGGTGGATCCATGGTTTCACATTCTTTAATTTTGTAAGGACAGCGGGTCTGGAAGCGACACCCCTTCGGAGGGGCAAGGGGACTTGGAACATCTCCCTGGAGGATGATGCGGTTTCGTTTTTTGCCCGGAGTCGGAACCGGAATGGCGGAGAGCAAGGCCTCGGTGTACGGATGCAGCGGATTTGTGAAGATTTGTCTAAATTCAGCAAGCTCCACAATGCGGCCCATGTACATGACGGCAACTCGATCGCAAAGATAAGCGACCATGCTGAGATCGTGTGCAATGATGAGGTAGGAGAGATGAAATTCCTCCTGCAGGTCCTTCAGGAGATTGAGCACCTGGGCCTGGATCGAAACGTCCAGGGCGGATACCGGTTCATCCCCAACGATGAACTTGGGTCGCAAAGCGAGAGCCCGAGCAATGCCGATGCGCTGGCGCTGGCCTCCGCTAAATTCATGGGGGTACCGTTTCATGTGATCGGCCTCTAGCCCCACGCGCTTCAGAAGGCTCGCTACCATCTCTTCCTTCTTCCTCCCTCTGGCAATTCCGTGGATCTCCAGCGGTTCTCCCACGGTGCTCCCCACAGTGAGCCGCGGATTGAGAGAGGAATAAGGATCCTGAAAAATGATCTGCATCTCTCGTCGGAGAGCCCTCATTTCCTCCTTTTTTAAGGTATAGATGTTTTTCCCCTGAAAGCACACGTCTCCGGAGGTAGGATCGAGAAGCCTCAAGACGCTGCGTCCCAGTGTAGTTTTGCCGCACCCGCTCTCGCCCACCAGCCCCAGGGCTTCTCCCTCTCGTAACGTGAAGCTGACTCCGTCGACCGCATGCACGTTCGCAACGGTGCGGGAAAACAAGCCCCCTTTCACAGGGAAGTACTTGACCAGATCTCTGACTTCCAAAATTTCCTGTGCCATCAAGAAATTATCTCACAGGGCCACCCAGCAACTGGCAAGGTGGTCCCTCCCTTTCGTTTCTAGGTGGGGTCCTTCCCGCAAGCAGCGCTCTACGGCGAGGGGACATCGAGGGTGAAACGAACAGCCCCCAGGCAGCCGCAGAAGATTGGGAACCGTTCCTGGAATCTCCTGTAATCGCTCCCGGTGGCCTCCCAGATGGAGATCGATCCTTGGAATCGACTTCAGCAATCCCTGAGTGTAAGGGTGTTTTGGATTTTCAAAGATCTCTTCCACGGAGGCTTCCTCGACGACTTTGCCTGCGTACATGACAACGACCCGATTCGCTGTTTCCGCAATGACGCCAAGATCATGGGTGATGAGAAGGATCGCGGTTTGAAACTCCTCTTTAAGACGGACCATCAAGTCGAGGATCTGAGCCTGGATGGTTACGTCCAGAGCCGTCGTCGGCTCATCGGCAATGAGGACCCGGGGATTGCACGCCAACGCCATGGCAATCATGGCTCTCTGTCGCATTCCCCCGCTCAATTGATGAGGGTATTCTTTGACTCTCCGTTCGGGAGAAGGGATCCCCACCAGACCTAAGAGCTCAACCGCCTTTGTGATGGCATCACCGTGACTTAAACCCTGGTGAAGGATAAGAACTTCAGCAATCTGGTTCCCGATCGTAAACACGGGATTTAACGAGGTCATGGGTTCCTGGAAGATCATGGAAATTTGGTTTCCCCGGATTCGCCGCAGTTCGGCCTCTCCCAAGGGAATTAGATCCTTTTCTTCCAGAAGAACCTCGCCCCCTACAATGCGACCCGGTGGAGATGGGATGAGACGCAAAATGGAAAGTGCCGTTACGGTCTTCCCGCAACCACTCTCGCCCACTAGACCCAAGGTCTCCCCTCGATGCAGAGCGAAAGAAACCCCGTCCACCGCCTTCGCCACCCCTTCCGGAGTGTAGAAATGGGTTTTCAGGTTGCGTATTTCCAGTACCTTTGAATTTAAGGACATAGCTCGCTAAACATATCGGTCGGAAAGCCCTAAGTCAAGGGGGAAAGGGGTTCCTTCATTGAGGAGAGCATTCAGCAGTCAGCGTTCAGCAATCAGCCTGAAACGTGGAGGAAAACCAAGTGACTCGGTCTTCCGAAGCTGACCGCTGAAAGCTGATAGCTCAAAGCGAATGGGTTTGACAGCCGGGAAGGTAATCGATTATAGTCAAGCTGACTTGGAAGCCGGGAGGATTGGGAAAATGACTTGGTCAAAAGCAGGGCTCGTGCTGGTTTTCCTTCTTTTCCTGTCCGCTTGCGGCTACAAGCCTTCCTACCTCGCCCGGGAAAAGAACCCTCCCCCTTTCTGGTCAAACCTCTTCGGTCGCCAAGAGGACACAGGAGCCCGCTGGGAAGTGGGAAGCCTGGCGAATTCCGAACTTGCCCCCGATGAGCGTGCCGTTTACGAGAAGTGGGGAGCCCCCGAGTTTATCCTCTTCTTCCGCTCCCTAGAGGGTCGCAAACCGGTCTACGAATGGGTTTACCGCAATCCGTTTCGATCGGCGTTTTTTATGGCCGGCAAGCAAGCAGACTCCATTCCCGTGGACCTAGAAACCAGTCCTCTGGGATATCGGGCTCGCAAGATCGGCAACCGCATCATTGTCGTCGGGGGGGTCGTGATGGCCGTTGTGGGAATTCTTGTCATCGGGTAATACCTCTATCTCTTTTTCCTGATCAACAGACTGCTTTCAATTCAACTTCTTGAAATCAACATCCAAAGCGAAATACCCGTTCAGATTCCCCGGTCGATGACGATAAGAGGTAGGGACGGAGAGGCGATTCAGCTGCCAATATGGAGGGTGGCGGTGCGCTCAAAGATCCGTAGCGGGATTTCCACAGCAATGTTTTTGAGGACTTCCTCGACCTCTTCGACAAGGGCAGGAGAAGTCAATAGTTCCACAATCCCTTGCTGTGGATCTATGGTGCGCACGACGGCTAACCCTTCATAGGCCTCTAGGAGACCGTGAAGATAGACAATTTCCCGCTTCGGAATCTGAACAAGAAAGCGGATGGACTCTCTGGAATGTGTCATCAGGAAAAAAGTATAACCGGAGCCGCCAGTAAGGGCAAGCCGGGAGGCAACAGTGGGAGCTACTGTTAAAAAGAGAGCCAGCAAACCTCGGGACGACAGTCAAGGTCTGCGGGAAATCTTGACCTTGCAGCAAGAGCAGACTGCCATGCTGATCCACGATATCAAGGGTCCCCTGGGAGAGATTATCGCCAACCTGGATCTGTTGGCCTCTGAGAATCTCTCAGGGGACCAGCGGGACTATGTGGAAACCGCCCAGCAGGGCTGCAACACACTGCTCCAGATGGTCCTCAATCTTCTCGACATCCACAAAATGGAAGAAGGGCGTTTGGTCGTCCACCAACAGGAGTTTGACTTTCGAGAGGTCGTCGAATCCTGTATGTCCTCCCTGCACTGCACGGCGGCCGCCAAAGGGGTGCGCTTCGACTTGCAGGAAAGCACAGGGGGCATCCCGGTCACGGGGGATCGCAACCTTCTGGAGCGAGTCGCTCTGAAACTGCTCATGAATTCCATCGAGTACTCTCCGGAAGGCGGAATTGTTTTCCTGAAACTCGTCCAATCCCAGACCGGGGATCAAGTCTTGTTGACAGTCACAGACCAAGGCAGAGGGATTCCCTACCAATACCAGGAACTGATCTTTCAAAAGTTCGCTCGAGTGGAGCGGGATGGGGAGAAGAGACCACTAAGCACGGGGCTGGGGCTTACCTTTTGCAAGATGGCTGTCGAAGCTCACAACGGCCGGATCTGGGTGCAGAGTCAGAACCACCATGGAAGCACATTTGGGATCGAAATTCCGGTGGGAAGCCGGATGAGGTGGGAACCCTAACAGCCAGCTAAATCAGAGAAGGATGAAGTATGGTCAACAGCAAGATGCGCTTTCTCATCGTAGATGATATGTCGAATATGCGCCGCACCATTCGAAATATGCTCAGGCATCTGGGGTACATTTCTTTTGAGGAAGCCGACCAAGGAATCCCAGCTCTGGACAAGCTGAAGCATCACAAGATCGATTTTGTTATCTGCGATTGGAACATGCCTGAGATGACCGGAATTGAACTCTTGCGCCTGACCCGCAAAGACCGCAAGCTCAAAGACATCCCCTTCCTCATGGTGACTGCCGAGATTGCCGAAGAAACCGTGGCCGAGGCTGCCGAAACCGAGGTGGACGGATACATCATCAAACCCTTTGTGGCCCGCACTCTGCAGGAAAAGATCGAAAAGATCATGGAGATCAGGACGAATCCAACGGAATTTGATTCCTTGCTGGGAGAAGCTCAAAGCAGCGCCGAGTCGGGAAGTCTGGATAAGGCTCTCGCCGAGTACCAAAAGGCCCTGGAACTGAAACCCAACAGCGCGCGGGTTCTGGAGGGAATCGGGAAATTGTATGAACAGTTGGGGAAGACCGCGGAAGCGGAGCAAAAGTACCTGGAAGCCATCAATATAAATCCCCAGTACGTTAAAGGCTATCAGACGCTTTCTGAATTTTTCGAGAAAAACGGTAAGCGCGACAGGGCACGGGAATCTCTGGAACGGGCCGTAAAGATCAGTCCCCGGAACCCGGACCGGCAGACGGAACTCGGGCACCTTTACCTCAAAGAAGGAAAGAGCGAGCTGGCCCGTCAGGCTTTCAGCAAAGCCGTTGATGTG
>DATEAK010000348.1:0-17787 GCA_035288405.1 bacterium
CTACGACAAGAGCCACGGGCTCTCCCACATAGCGTACCTTATCGACCGCCATAGGATAGTCCTGGCCCTCAGTGGGAGGATGTTTGCCGGCAAAGTCGTACCAGGAGGTCAAAGGGTCCAGGTTCTTTTTGAGATCGGCCCCGGTGAAAACTGCCACGGCCCCCGGAACCTTCAGTGCCCCGGTGGTGTCGATGCTTTTAATCCGGGCGTGGGCATGCGGGCTTCTAAGGAAGGCCACATGCAGCATACCGGGGACCTCCAGATCGGCCATATATTGGCCTTTCCCTGTAAGGAGACGACGGTCTTCTCGGCGCTTTACTCGTTCTCCGATCATGGCCTTAAGACTCCTTCTCGATGAGGTAGTTTCGGAATGGAACCACTGTGCACACGAAATTGGGTGGCACCACCACTGTGGTGAGTTTTTCCCCGATTACCGCAGGTCTTTTGACCCTATTGCCCGGGGAGAGCTTTGCGCCTTAGAAAACACCGGTTGAGGCTCCGGCTTGTCCAGCTGCCGTGAAGACTTCACACGGTAGTGGATCCTCTCCAACTCCATCCCCGGCACCTTGAAGTCGGGCAAAAGTTCACAGCGCTGCTCAAACGATCGAGGACCCAATTAAACTTAATTTTGTGTTTATAATTGTAGCTACTTACAATGGTTCGCTTATAGCACATTCCGGAGGAAGAAGCATTAAAAATTAGCCCCAATCCGAAATAATCCTCTGTCCATTTTCGACGGCCAGCGGGTCCGCGCACACCCGCAGGGCGGGTACCCGCCCGGCCGTGCTCGTTCCACCCATCCCCCCGAGGGGATTGTCCCTTGGATGCATCCATTCACTCACGGGAATGACATTGTAGGATTCGCTTGGGTGTGATAAAATAAAAAATGAATACGCAAAAAATACGATAAGGGAGGTGCATTATGGAGCGCCGTAAACTCTATTTGTCGACCCTCTTTATTCTCTCTTTGTCCTTAATTGTTCGCCTCTCGGCTGCCACAGCGGCGGAAAATTTGTCCAAATTGCGAGTTGGTTATCCTTCCCAGACGGGCAACCGTGCACCTCTTTGGACCGCTAAAGAGAAAGGATTCTTTAAGAAATACGGATTGGATGTGGATCTGTTGTTGATACGGAGCGGCACCATAACGACAACAACCCTTCTTTCCGGAGAGATCGACTTGGCGGCGAATAACCCACAGGGGCTTTTGTCGGCCATTCTGCAGGGAGGTGATCTAGTGATCGTGGGGAGTGCGGGAGACTCTATTCCTTTCAAGCTTCTGGTTCACCCCTCGATTACGAAGCCGGAAGATCTTAAAGGTAAGAAGATAGCAATCACCCGGCCGGGAGCTCTCATCGATACGATTGCCCGCAGTCTTTTGGAAAAGTTGGGGGTCAAGCCTGACAAGGATGTGGTTTTGATTTCCGTCGGAGATTTAGCCACCCAGGATGCGGCCTTTGCAAGCGGATCAGTGGAAGGTACCGTGGAAACAGAGGATAATATTCTGGCCGGATATCCCCAATTAAAGTATAACGTACTGGGTTCCGCTGCCGATCTAGGGATCAACTTTGTAGGACACCTATTTGCGGTCAGAAAAAGCTTTGCGAAGGAGCACCACTCGAAGCTGGTTGCTTTTCTTTCGGCCTATACCGAGGCCATGCACTACGCCAAAACCCGTCCAGAGCAGACAAAGGAGATTATGGGAAAATATCTAAAGACTCAAGATCAGAGGATTTTGGATATTAACTATAAAAACTATATCCTGGAAAATCCTCACCGTCTGGCTTCGCCTGATAGAAGCGATATAGAGCCTGTTTTAGAGCAGATGTACAGGCGGGACCCGAAGCTAAAGAAAGTGGATGTCGGCGAGATTACGGACGGGCGGTTTGCTGCCGAGGTGGAAGCAAGCGGACTCCTCAAAACACTTTACGGGAACTGAGAGTCAAAGAGAGTATTGATGCTTCTTGGCCTCCGCTCGCACACCCGGCGCAGCATCCGGACAACGGCCCGGAGGAAAGGGTCATAAGAGAACTAGCATTTTATCCCTCTGCTGGCCAGTTTCTCCCCTGTCTGATAATATTCCCCGCGCACGGCCATCTGAGCCTCCTCGTCGTTCTCCGCAGTCCATTCCCCCAGCGAGTATCCATACCACGGTACCTTTGGAGTCAGCGGGGGCAGCCCGATCTCCTCCCAGATACTGCGGGCCTTCTCCATGTATTCCCTCGCAGGCAAGGACACCGGGGGATAGGCCCACTTCCGTGTAGCGTCAATCAGGATGCCAGAGGTCCCCGTGGGAAACGGGTAATGTCGCTCCTCCCTGGAAGCCCCCGGAGGAGCCGAGGACGGATCCAGAGCATACACCCTTCCCGGCACCACGCGCATGTCCCGATGGGGCTGCATCCGGTAGCAGATCGCCCAATTGACGCTCTCCGGATCATGCGGGTCGATATCCTTGTCCACGACCACAAAGATCTTCCCATGACCAGGATCGTACCCGGCCGCCGAGTTCAGAACCTGCCAGGCGTGACTGTTGTGGATCTTGTCCATCTGAACGACGACGTAGTTGTTGGAACCACAATAGTCGTGGCAGGCCACTTCCAGAACCCCGGGAACGTTGCAGTTGTACTTGAGGTGCCTATAAAATACTGCCTCCAGCCCAATCCCCCGGATCGTGCTGCTCTCGCTCGGGGGGAACTGACTAATGTAGGCGTGATAGATGGGATTGCGCCGGTGGGTGATGCATTTGATGTGGAATACGGGGCTCGGTATCCGCTCTCCCATGTAGCCCGTGAATTCGCCAAAGGGAGCCTCGGGTTCCAGGTAATCCGTGGGAATGATCCCTTCCAGGACGATCTCGGCTTCCGCCGGGACCTCCACGTCGATCGTCTCACACTTCACCAGGGGGATCGCTTTCCCTGCCATCCCACCGGCGATACTGAACTCGTCGATGCCGTATGGAATCTTGGTCACACTGCACAACCCCACCTGAGGTGGATAGCCCAGGACGATGGCCACCTCCAGAGGCTTCCCTTGGTCCTTGCACTTGCTCATGTGAATGCCCAGATGCTGGCTGCCGTGAACCAGAATCCCCAGCCGATCGCGGGCCTTGACCATGCCCCGGTAGGTACCCACATTGCGGATTCCCGTCTCAGGATCCTTGCTCACCATACAGGGCGCGGAGAGATAGGGCGCAGGATCGAAACCCGGAAGGGAGACCGGGGTCGGGAAAAGGTCCATCCCTCCCCCTACTTCCCGTATGTCGGCCTCATGGTGGATCACCTCCTTGACGCTCCCTGTCTTGACCAAAACCGGCTCAACAGGATGAAGTTGAGCTTGCTCCCAGACCTTGGAAATCTGGTCCATAGTGGTACCCATGGCGTGAGCGTAAATTTTCCGGGAGGCGCCCAGGATCCCCACGACGACGGGCATCTCATATTTTCTTCCCCTGGCATCCACCACGTTGTCAAACCAGAACGCCTTGCGCCGCTCCTTGGGCAACCCCCGAAACTGCCAGCGCACCAAAGGCATGAGCTCGGTATCTTTATTAATCTCGCGCTCGACGTGAATCATTTCCCCCTCGTCCTCTAACCGCTGGAGATACTCACGCAGATCCCTGTACCCCATCGAACACCTCCTTTCTAAGCTTTGCCCCATCTCCTTCCCAATCCGCAGCATGAGAACGGAGTCGCCCCCAGAGTCGGCTATGAAGCCAGAGAATGTGATTGTGCATCTCGTTTCAAGCCCTCTCGGAATTCTTCTTCATCGCTTCGACAATCAATGCATGGCGCTTTTGCACTTCCCTCTGGGCTTTCTTGCTCTCCGTACGGGGCATACATGTGCTGCAAGACAAGAGCAGATCACAGAACGAGCCAACAAGCATGACGGCCGGGCCATTTCCTGAAACCATCGCCAGCCTGCCGTTCACTTCAAAAGCGGCGCGACTTGAGCGTGGAATCGCCTCAACTGCTCGATGGGGTCGAGGGACGCGAACATAATGTAGACCCGCTTCAAGGCAGGCACCTTCTTGTCCCAGGACAACCATGGACTGATGCGCTCAGCGACCTGATCTGCGGGCCCAAAGCAGCCGCGCTGCTGCAGCAGCTCAAACGGCGGATTGCCTTGCACGAGGTAGAACCCTTTGCGCTCCCGGGTGGCGTAAAACCGTTTCGCTTCTTCCAGCGCTCTCTTCGGATCGTTGTCGATGTTGATGGAAGCGTAGGAATTCGCCGAGATGTCGAACTTGTCGTCGGTAATGGTGCGCCCAAACTCTTTCTTGGCCAGCTCCTTAATCCGCACCATCCCTTCCGCAAGTATATCTCCATCCACACTGTCGAGGTCAGGGGCCCAGCCGTCGCAGTACTTGGCTATACGGCGAAGGATGCGTTGGCTCCACCCGCTTCTTATCCCCGCCTCCTCATGCCAGCGCTTTTCCGGCCGCCAGAATCCTCCTCCCCACAGCAGCGGTGGGTGTGGCTTCTGGATTGGTTTTGGCTCCAGGCAATAGGTGTCGCGGGGAAACCCTTTCACGGTGTAATACTCTCCCTTAAAAACAACCTCGTCCTCCGTCCAGAGCTTTTTCAAGACTTCCAGCATTTCATCGGCGCGCTTGCCTCGATTCTCGAAGGGGACCCCTTGCATTTCGTATTCCGCCGGAACGAACCCCGTACCGATCCCAAAGATAAAACGCCCATTCGACACGTGATCCAGGGTCACCACCCGCCTTGCCAGATCGACGGGCTGGCACAGGGGAATCTGGAACACTCCGGTGCCCAGCTTGATCCGGGAGGTTCGCGCCGCAATGGCGCAATGACTGTCCAGCGTGTCGAACGCATGCACATCTCTTGCTATGAAATGCGGCAGCCAGAAAGAGTCATAACCTAACTTCTCCACTTCCTCAGCAAACGCGAGCTTCGTTGCCCAAGGAATCGTAGACCCCACAGAGAGCGCAAACCCAATATTCACCATGTCGATCTCCTCCTCAGCGGATTTGTAAACCACGAAATCAGTCGTCTCAAGCTCTATTTCGGCCTCCAGAACTGGTCGACTTCCGGAATGATCTCAGTAAATTCGGGCGCGATTTTCCCTCCTTTTTCTATCATCCTCGACGATGAGCTTGACCGGTCTGCCGCCAACTTTCGATCCGCGCTGCTTGAAGTAGAATTCGATCCCATGTGATCCAGCAGGGACGCCACGAAGATTCGTACCCAAGCCTCTCGGTCTTCTCGACGAACGCGAGCTTTATCGCCCAGGAAAGAGTAGACCCCAGCGCAAACTCGATGCCGATTTTCTCTATTCCTCCGCCCTCCATCGGAGCATGGGAAGTGGCGCAAGTCCAACGTTGTAGGATTGTTTCGGTCGACTATAGACTTTGTGTTTGCGAAGTCAATAATGCAAATTCATCAAAGCATATTGAAAGCAGACATGGGTGACAATTTCTAAACCACGAGGTGACGAACGAAGCAGGTTCCGCTCCCTGCATCTGCTACCTCCTTACGCCACTGTTCCTTGCGTAAATGAGTGGTTGCCCTGACCTCTACAAACCAAGTTCCGTCCCCCGCTGATCCCTTCAGCAATCCCATGTTGCTTCCGGCACAAACCAGAACCGCGGCCGTCTTTCACAGTATCGCTGTTAAAGATGCAAATCCCTTAGGCCACCCACGCCTGTCCGGAATCCTTTTTCCACCCCAGTGTCTAACTCAACCATTGCAATCGATTCACCCGGAGCGCAGACCGTAGACAAACTGGCCCGCCGTACGCAGAAGGAAGAGGACCCCCACGGCGGCTACTCCAAAGGTGATGACTCCGAGGGCAGCCGCTTCAGCCGGCTTATTGGCCGCCCACAAATTCCAGATTGCGGTGGAAATCACCATATTCCGGGGGCTTTGCAGAAACAAAGCCATCGTGACCTCACGGTAAGAGAGCAACGCCACCCAAAGCCCGCAGTAAAACAGGGCCGGGCTGAGAAGCGGGAGGATGACTTTGTGCAGGACGGTGAGCTTGCTGCCGCCGGAAGTTGTAACGGCGTCTTCCAGGTCCTGATGGATCTGGATGAGAGATCCATTGATCGTGCGGGTCCCGTAGCTGATGTACGTGACAATATGGGCAATGATGATCACCGCCAAGGTTCCATTCAACGGAACCACCCGGGCCAGGGAAAGCGCCACATAACTGATGGCAAAAGCAAAAGCAAGACTGGGCGTAGCGTGCGGGAGCATGGTGACCGTATCGAGAAAATACCGGCCGGGCAGGCGGCTTCGCAACACAATCCAGGAGATGATCGTGCTGAAGAACAACACCACCGCGGCCACCACGACCATCAGGACCACAGTGTTCAGCAAGGGTCTGCCGCTCAATACCCCAAGAGCCTGATGGTACCCGTCCAGGCTCAGTGCAGAGAGCGCCTTTGCAGAAGGGAGTTGGATGAAGGGGATCAGCGAAGTCCAGACGAGGACCAGGAAAGGCAAACCCAGGTTGAGCAAAAAGAAAAAGGAGAGAAAGCCGACGGCAACCCACTTCCACCTTCCCAGATTCATAAGCTTCCGCCGGTATCCCTTCCCGGTCACGACCCCGTAGCGGTAACCTTTTCGTAAAAGCCGCTGGTAGAAAAAAAGTCCGATCAACATGGGCACCACAAGCAGGACGCCGTATACCCCGGCCAAGCCGTATTGAGGCACTCCTACGTCCGTGTTGACCGTAAAAAACAGCAGCGTGCTGAGCACCTGAATCCGGGCGGGCAGTCCCAACAAGGCCGGAATTTCGAAGATGGAGACTGCACTCATGAAATTATAGATCACAGCCGCCGCCAAGGCGGGCAGGATAAGAGGGCCCGTCACCCGCTTGAGAATTACGAACCAGCGGGCCCCGCAGACATCCGCGGACTCCTCGAGTTGAGGATCGATGGCGGTAAACGGCGCCGAGATCATGAAAAACATGACCGGCGCGAGCATGAGTCCCTGCACAAAAGCCATCCCCGGCAAGTTGTAAATGCTCAAGGGGCCTTCGCTGGCGGGCCACAGGATCCTCAGGAATTGATTGAGGAGACCGATCTTGGGGCTCAGCAGAAGTATCCAGGCGATCGCCCGCAAAAATCCGGGAATGGCTACGCCGATGTACATGAGAGTCAGGAAAAGATTCTTGTAGGGAAGATCCGTCCTGTGAATGATCCAGGCCATGGGAACGGCAAAGAATAGATTCACCGCAACCGTGCCGGCACCCAGCAGAAGACTGTTGAGGCCCGCCCGATAAGTAAAAGAATCCCCCAAGGCCTCTCGGTAGTTACCCAGAGAAAGACGGCCGCCCAATTCCGGGAGCCCTTCCTGAAAGGTGGACAGTAAGACCACCGCCAGAAGCGCTAAGATCACAGCCGCAGCGAGGAAGCTCAAAAGATAGAGAAACGTTTCAGGGACCGATCCCAAGTCAAGCCGGTTGACCCGGGATCGACCGAACAGTCTTGCTTCTTTAACCGCCATCCCATCTCCTCTCCGTCAACCGCTCCACACCCCCCGGTTCGGCTCTGCGCTTGAACCTGTGTGCGATTCTTGTTCTATAAAGAACGGACAAACTTTGTCCCCCACCAGGTTATAAATCATAAAGAAGAATTTTGGGAACGGCTGTGCCTGACAGGAGAAGACTTGCTTGCTCTTCGGACCGTCAACGCCCTTTCAAGATTCGGCCGATTTCCTGATCCGTCTGGACGCCCTTTTCCGAAAACATGAAATCCAGCAGGCCCGGCACTTGCTGGATGCTATACGCCTTGAGTCCGAGCCGGCGGTCTTCCTGGTCCAGATCGTGCTCAATGTTGCCCGGATAATACAGGCTCCCCGAGCCCGCTTCCTCGATCATGTATTTATTCCCATCCGGGCTCGCCAGGAAGACGGCTATGAGCTTTGCAGCGTTCGGATGTCGGGCCCCTTTCAGAATACAAACGGCATGAACCGTATTCAGAGAAATATCGGGGGAGACCCACTGGGTGGGCACTCCTTTCTTCTTCGCCTCCCAATAAAAGTTGCTTGACGTCAGAAGAATCGGGTACTCCCCGGCCATATAGCGGGTTAAGCCGCGCGCGTAAATGTCCACCACGGGCTCATTTTTCATAATCTCCCGCATCGTAGAGAGGTTTTTATCCACACCCAGGATAAAGGAGTAGGACAGGTAAGTGGAGGTATAGGAATACATGGCCATCTTCCCTCGCCACTTGGGATTGGCCAGATCCTTGAAAGACTTGGGAGCCTCCTGAGGGGGAATCGCGCTGGGATTGTAAACGAGCCCGAAGTGGTTTGTATGCTCGGAGACGGCATTCCCGTCAAACTGGATCACCTGAGGTGGGGTCCCGGCGGCGAGGAGCGGCTTCCAATCCACCTTCTCTGTGATCCCCGCGGCGACCGCTTTGGCCAGGGTCGCATCGGCGAAAACGATGAGGTCGTTTGAGGGCGGCGCCCCTGTCTTGACCTCAGTGATCGCCTTGGAAAGACTGACGGGGTAGGAAGCCGACGGGGTATAGTCGATTTGCAGATCCACGCCGTACTTTTCCGCTATGCTTCTCCGGAGGCGCTCGATCCCTTTCCCAGCAAGGCTTGGGTGTAGCGTCACCGCCACCTGCCCTTCCTTTTTTGCTCCTTCGATCACCCGGGACAACGCCGGGGAAACAGCTCCGTATGCTTGGACTCCTCCCCAACACCACGCCAGAAGAATCAGCCCCCACACAACGAACACCCTACGCATCATGAAACCTCCTTGGTAGATTCTTTTTCAAATCTCGAAGCTCCCGGATCCGGAGCCGGTCAAATCTTGGGCAACACTTCCGCCTCGAGACGGCGGAGTTGGGTTTTAAGATCAAAGGAATGAAAATGAAGGATTACGCTGTTCACTCCCAAATCCTTGATCTCCTGAAGCTGGTCGACCAGTTCCGCGGGATCTCCGTAAACGCCGTACTCCTTTTTGACCCCGAAAGGCTGGGCCCCTTCGATGGAGCTGAGCTGAAGCTCCCAGAAACGAGCCGCCTCGGTTTTCGCCGCCTCGATGTCATGGTTGAGGTTCACCTTGAGGCAACAGGATATGTGCATGGGGTCGCTTGCCCTTCCCGCCTCCGCCATACATTCCTTAAGCCTCTGAACTGCGGCAGGGAACGTTCCAAAGATCATGGAGGCCCCTTCCAAACTCGCAGCCCAACCGTCCGCGAAACGGGCCACCCGCCGCAAGGCGGCCTCGCCGTTTCCGCCCACCCAAATGGGAGGATGGGGCTTCTGGAAAGGTTTGGGCTCAAAAACGACGTTTTCAAACTTAAAATACTTTCCCCGGAAGCTGGCCGAAGACTCTGTCCACAACAGCTTGAGGGCTTCCAAGATCTCGTCGGTGCGCCCGCCCCGTTCCTTGCGGGGGATTCCGACATCCACGAACTCCTTGTGGTAGACGGAAGTTTCTGCCCCGCGCGTTGCCTCCCCTCCACCCAGTCCCACCGCAAAGGTAAATCGACCTTTGGAAAGGTGATCGACAGTGACAATGCGGCGGGCCAGTTCGATGGGATGTCGCAGCGGGGTGACGAACACGTGAGTCTTCATCCGGATGCGGCTCGTACGCAAGGCCAGGGCCGCCATCAAGGTCAAAGTGTCAAAGCGTGGAGTCGGCCTCGAAACCCGGTCCGGAAGGGCCAGATATTCCAGTCCGCTCTTGTCAGCCCACTCGGCTGCATCCAGGAGATCCGAGGGCCGGATTTCCTGGGACTCCCCGCTTCGTAACTCAAAGACGCAAATCCCCACTTCAAGCTTCCGAGCCATCGATCTCTCCTTCACACGGACTCGTGTAACTTCCTTTTGCCTCCGTATATCACCTCTATTCGTCGGGTTGGATCCCCAGCAGCCCCAGCAGTGTCACCAGCATTACAATTACTGAACGTCTCATGTTCCTTTCCTCTATTCATCGAGTTTGATGCCCAGAGTCTTGGCCCACTGCGGCACCAGTTGCGCTGATTTGAGAGCCCACTCCGGAGTCATGGAGGCCAGCTTCTTTCCCTTGAGCACCTTGGAGAGAGAACTCGTCTCCACAAACGCCGAGCTCAACCCCGATACTTCCTCATACAGCGCGTGCCCCTCAGGTGACATGATATACGCCATGAACAGGTAACCCGCATTGGGATGGGCCGAGTTCTTGGGCAACACCAGATAGGTCGCTGAAATGGGAATGGGTTCTATAAGGGCCATCTCAATGGGCGCCCCTTTGCCCTGAATCCGTTTCATGGTCCCGTAAATTTGCACCGCCGCCATGGGGAACTCTCCCGCCGCCACCCTTTGCAAGACCGCGGTCGCCCCCCGATCGATCGCCACGTTCTGGGCCTTGAGCTTGCCCAAAAACTCCATCACTTTCTCTACACCCCACGTTTCCGACAGCGCCGTAAACGCGTCGAACCCCGTGGACATGACCATCTTATCTTTCCAGGCCGGAGAGAGCAGGTCCTCCCATTTCTTGGGAACTTTGTCCTTGGGCATCAGATTCGTGTTGTAGACGGGCCCGTACACCCCGTGCCAGAAGGTCATCGATTGCTGATTCTTGATCAGCCAGTTCGCTTTGAGGTTCGGGAACATCTTCGGCAGAGCCCCCAGGTCCCGCAGCAGCCCCTGGCGGGCGAGAAACTCTGTCCCATAAGCACTCGTATTGACCGCGTCGTTGGGCGACGGCAACCCCGCCTTGGCTTCGCTGACCATGGTGGCTACCTTCGTGTTGAAGTTGCGGGACGGCTCGTGTTCCAAAACAAGATTTGTTCCAAACATCTTATTGAGACCCTGCTCGAGTTTCTTCACATCCTGCGGGGAAAGGTTCACTCCGTAAAAGTTAGCCTTCCCTTCCTTTTGGGCATCGGCAACGATCTTCATCACCTCAGGAGACCACTTGCCCTGGGCCTGCGCCCAGCTCATCGTCGAGCTCCACAGAACGACCAGCGCAACGAGCACCATGATCGCCAAATGTTTCACACTCTCTCCTCCCTTTCCCGACCTATCCATTGATTAAAGACCCTTCAGCACCAAGCGATTCCATACTGTATCCGCAGGGCTGCTGCCCGGCTTTGAGGACTCGTAGTCTGTTTCCATAGTCCGCAGGGCCTTCCGTTTTCCCGCCATGCGCTTCGCCCAATCCTTGAAGTTGGGCGACAGGTCGGCGAGTTTGGGGTGAACCGGAAACGTTCCCGTCTCTGCGGCGTAAACCCGCTGCCCTTCCTCACTCAGAAGCCAGTTCACATAAATCCGCACGGCATAGGGGTGAGGCGCGTCTTTCATCACCGCCATCGGGGCGGCAGGCGTCACGGGCACCGGATCGAGGGCCACCCAATCCGCCGGAGCCCCCTTTTGCTGGTCCTGATAGACCTGGTACTCGCCTGCTGTGATGAGGAGGGAATATTCCCCCGCCTCCAGCAGCTTTATGGACGCGTCGTGCCCCTCTTTCCTGACTTGAAGACCATTGTCCAAAAGTGCCTGCAGAAACCTTGTGGACTTCTCCCCTCCCCAGGCATACCACAGGGGCACGAAGGTAACTAAGCGGCTGATGCTGTTGGCGGCCACCTTCCCCTTCCACTTGGGCTGCAGCAGATCCTCCCAGGAAGTCGGCACTTCATTCTTGGGAACCAAGTTGGTGTTGTAGGCAAGGCTCCAATACCGAACGAAGGGACCACCAAGATATTTCCCCAGAAGCTTATGCTCCTTGGGATAGGAATTCCATACCGGCAGATTACTCGTATCCATGAGCACGCCGGCGTCCACAAAGGCTGCCGTCCTCCCCCCGATGGCCGTGACGAGATCCGCGATTGGCTTTCCTTGCTTGGCCGCGAGCAAGGCCTTCTCATCCCGGACCATAGTCGGTGCTTTGGTATATTCCACCGTGATGAAGGGATACCTCTGATTGAAAGCACGAATCATACCGCTCATTTCTTGAGGGGTTTCCGTGCCGAAAATCACGAGTTTCCCTTCCCGCTTGGCCCCCTCGATCCAAGCCTGGGGGACCTGCAATTCCTTGGGTACCTCCGCAGCCCAGGTTGGCGCTTGCGCTCCGAGGAAAGCCCCCAACACCGGCAAAATTGCCAAGATTCGAAACGCCCACCGCAGATGAATCATCTTGTCTCCCTCCGAAAAATTCTCTTTAGAAAGAGTCCCTCGGAAACCCAGCCTTTCACCTCGGCAGCGCTCACAGGCTGCTTCCCTCCCCACCTTTATCTCTTACCGGTACACCCTCACCTTCACGCACAGGTCCAGGTTCAAGTTCACGGGGCTGGAATGCTCGAAATCCACTTCTAGAAGCTCGTTGAAGAACACCCCCTTGCCTTGCGCTACCGGCATTTTAGAGCTCCAGTGCCCTGCACAGGCCCCAAAGCCCAGCCCCTCCGGGTGCATCGCCTCAGTGAGATGCAACCTCCCCTTCACCTTGCGCCCCTTCTCCGACTCCACCCACACCATCTCCCCATCCCGCAACCCCTTCTTTAATCCCATGCTCTTGTTCATGGTAATCGTGTAAGAGAAGGGATCGATGCGGGCCGCCTCGTCCAGCCATGGGTTCTCCATGGTGAAGCTGTTCGTGTGCAATGTATCCCGGTAGTAAAACCCGTAGAGGTCATACCGGGAATCATGGCACTCGTGGGAGAGGCAGGGCTTCCAGGTAGGCAAAGGGTCGTAGTAGGAGTCGTCCCACTCCATCCCGTGGGCCCGGGCAATGGCTCCGGCCTTCTCTCCCAGGGGTTTCAAGAACTCCCAGTAAATGGGGACGCGTACGGGAACCAGATATCTCCAGTAGACTTCCTCAGGTTTCTTTTCCCACGAGATCAGCCCTTCCTTCTTGAACCACTCGATCCCCCGCTGTTCTCCGAAGTTGCTCTTGAGTTCCCGGTCGCAGATTTCCTCGTAGGTGTACTTCTTGTTGAACTCCAAACGGTAAGGCGGTTCGAGTTTCAGGGAGGCGTTGAAGGCCGCGTTGATCCCCTCCCGAATCCCGATACGGTCGGCAAGCTCGATAATCACCTCAGCGGCGATCCTCCTCTGGCCGCTGCGTGGTACCACGGGCTGCTTGATGGGCCAGCACCACTCCCCCAGACCTCCATGCAGGTTGAAAATAAACGGAGCATTGGGCCGAGAATCAAGGGACTCCAGATAGGAGGCGTCGGGCAAAATGATGTCGGCAAACTCGGTGAACTCGTTCTGGAGAATGTCAATCGACACGATAAAGGGGATTTTGAGCAGTGTCTCGATGACCGTGTCCTTGTTCCCCACGCTCATCACGGAGTTGGCCCCATAGTTGAGCAGCATCTCGGGGCGGTAGGGGAGTTTGAAGCGCTGCCACATCTCCTCCTGATCCTGGGAAGCCATGAAAGGAGAAGAAAGACAAAGAGGAAAAAGCCCCCTGAGCCCCATGCCTTCCGGAACCGAGGGTTCAGAAATCGGATAGGGTAGATGAGGAACCAGCCAGGTTCCGGTCACCATGAGTCCATCGGGGCCCGGTTTAGGGACATAGTACGGTTTTCCCGTCTCGGGGTGCCCGTGGCAGACCGGATTGAATCCCAAGGTTCCCCCCACCACATCCGCCGCCCCCACCAGATGATTGAGCAGCCCGATGGCCAAACAGTTGTACACCGAGTTCTTGTGCCCCTGGGAGCCCCGGAAGTAAATCGCCGACACCGGCCGGTAGGGGTACGTCTTTCCTTCGATCACGATCGTGCTGCCCACCCGAGCTTCCGTGGCAAACTCCTGCGCCATCTCCCGAATCGTCTTCTCGGGCACCGTGGTGATCTCGGAAGCCCAGCGCGGCGTAAACTGCTGCAAGTGCTCTCGCACCAGGGCAAAGGCCGGCCGGCAGGGAACCCCACCCGCCTCAAACGTCCCCTCCAGAGCGAAATCCCCAATCCCCGGATCATCGTAGGGAACCGCTTTCCCACGACCCACGTCCCACACCAGAGGTTTTCCCGTTTCAGCTTCGCGCACATGAGTCTTCTCGGGTCCCACCAGATACGGAGCGTTCGTGCACTGCTTTAGATACGGAGCATCGTATACTCCCAGCTCGTTCACAATCACGTTGGCCATGGCTAGAGCCAGCGCCGCGTCCGTCCCCACCCGGATGGGCACCCACTGGGTCGCCTTGGCCGAGGCAAAGTTGCACATGGGGTCCACCACGACGAGCTTCATCCCCCGGTCCCGGGCGTCGGCCGCCAGCTGGATGTTTGGGCAGGAAGCGTGGCCCGCCCCGTGCCCTTTGGAAGCTCCGAAGTAAATCGCGTAGTTGCAATACTTGAAGTCGGGCACCAAAGACCAGGAGGCGTGCATGATCCCGCCGATCAGATGAGCACCGTTGCCGCAGTGCAATCCTCCCCCGGCCACCCATGTATTCTGGGTGCCAAAGGCCCAACCGAAGACCGACATAAAGGTACGAGAAGTATTTGTGGTCGTGGCCTGGAGAAGAAGCTTGCGGGGATCCTCCCGGCGGATCTTGCGCAGGCGCTCGGCAATCTCGCTCAGCGCCTCGTCCCAGGAAATCTCCTTCCAACCCGGATCAACCCCAAGCCCCTTCTTGGGATTCGTGCGACGCAGTGGAACGTTGACCCGGTTGGGATCATACAGGGTCATGATCCCGCTCACGCCCTTGGCACACAATCGTCCCATGCCGTAGGCACTCTTAGGGTTCCCTTCGATCTTGACCAGAGTTCCGTTCACGCGGTGCCCAAGAATGGAACAGGTCCCGTAACACATACTGCAGGTCGAAGGAATCCAGCGATCCTTGAGCTCGGTCCCGGGTCCGGGGAAAGTCTCAGCCATGATGTCCAACCCCTCCTGTCATTGCGGGCAGCGGAAAGACGGCCACCACCGGTTCGTTGTGCAGGTACCGCCTGGCGGCCCCACATGGCTTGCAGATGGAAATGCCATAATTTGACCCACTCTAGATCCCGGGTAAGCCCAAGTAAATGGAACGATTATCTCATCTGAGTAGAGAAAACACATTAGCTATAGAGAGCCCCTTGACAATTTGTCCTATCGACCCTGAAGGATTTTCCCGATCTCCCGGTCTACTTGCTTGCCCTTCTCGGAAGTTGCGAAATCCAGCGCACCGGGCGACTTTAGCAGGTTAAACACCTGGAGCCCGAGCTTGCGATCTTCCTGGTCGATGTCGTTCTCGAAATTGCCCGGATAAAACGCGCTGCCCGCGCCCGCTTCCTCGAACATAAATTTACGCCCCTCCGGTCCGGACAAATAAACGGCGACGAGCTTTGCCGCATTCGGATGCCGGGCTCCCTTGGTAACCATGACGGAGTGGATCCGGATATAGGAAATATCGGGAGAGACCCAGCGTGCAGGCACACCCTTTCTTTGCGTATCCGGGAGAAATTCACTGGAAATGAGAACGATCGGATACTCGCCGGCCATAAAGCGGGTGAAGTTACGCGCATAAATATCGACTACCGGGTTATTCTTCATGATCTCCCGCAGCGTAGCCAGCGTTTTATCCACTCCCAGGACAAAAGCATAGTCAAGGAGACTGGATGTATAGGAATAAACGAGGAGTTTCCCTTTCCATTTCGGGTTGGCCAGATCCTTCAGGGACTTGGGCGCGTCCTGAGGAGGGATGACCGCGGGATTGTAAATGAGTCCGATGTGCCCCGTGTGTGTGGAAAGCGCATAGCCATCAAACTGGATCACTTCCGGAGGAGTTCCCTCATCGAGGAGCGGCTTCCAATCCATTTTTTCACCAACTCCAGCCGACACGGCTCGGGACATAATCCCATCAGAAAAGACCATAAGATCGAAGGAGGGAGCAGCCCCTGCCTTGAGTTCGGTAATGGCTTTGGCGAGCCTTTCGGGATAGGAACCCACGGGAGCATAATCGATCTGCAGATTCACCCCATACCGCTCCGCAATACTTTTCTTAAGGCGCTCAATTCCTTTCCCGGCGAGTTTTGAATCCAACGTCACGGCCACTTGCCCTTCTTGTTTCGCCCCCTCGATGATACGGGACAAGGCCGCAGAACTTGCCCCAAACGATTGAGCTCCTCCCCAAGCCAGGGCCAGCAGGGTCACCACTGACAGGAGTAAAAACTTTCTCATACTTTTCCCTCCTCGCGAGATTTCTTGTGCCCTCACGGACGATAGAGATGTTCGACGAACCCCGAACGTTCGAGCTCTGCCAGAAACGAGTTATCAAAGAAAGAATCAGGTTTGGCCGTTCTGGCCGCCGGATGGGTCGAAAACTCCAAGGCGGTTTGCACCGCAGCAGCGGACACAAAGGGAATTTTCTCCCACACCCGGGACAAGACCCGGTAGGTTTCTTCCAAATCCTGTGCATTTGCCGTCTGCGTATACTTGCCGATGATCTCTTTCGTCCTCTTTGCGTCACTGCGGGCCGCCTTTAAAGCCTCCAGGATAGCCTGCAAATAGCTGCGGATCACCTCCGGATGCTCCTTTATAAAGGTCCGAGTGGCGGCAATGCCGGCTAGAACCATGGGGTAATTCTCCAGGGACATATTTAGAATTTCCCGGAAGCCGGCGTCTTTCGCACGCAGGGTCAGAGGGGGCGGCAAAACCGCTGCATCAACAGCCCCCTGCAGAAACGCTTCCGTGACTCCGCCCCCCTGAAAATGGACGACGCGCACATCCCGTCCCACAAACAGCCCCCCTTTTTGCAGCAAGATTCGAATGGCCACATGGGGGGTCGAGCCCGGCTGAGTCGTTCCAACCACTTTCCCCTTCAGGTCCTGAAGGCTCCGGAGCTCGGGCTTGACGTACAAGGAGTGAATGAAGCGGTTGGCCAACGCTCCAATGTAGACGACATCGGCTCCTCCCAGCCGTGCCTCGATCAGCTCCGGACCCACGTTACCGATATCAAGACTCTTTCCAATCAGACCCTGCACTCCCGTCGGAGCCCTCATCAGCTTCAACTCCGTTTTGATCCCGTACTTGGCCAGAAAGCCGTCTTCCTGGGCCACCCAGACGGGCGTATACTCTCCCACCGGCGCCGAGTAGTTCATCCTGACTTCCACAGGCGCAGCGGCAAAGACGTGCCCCGCAGACAGAACCAACGCGATCAGAATCAAGAACGCAGGAATCACACTTCGATTCACGGTTTCACGCCTCCCATATACCAAACCACCTCAATTTGGCTTGCCCAATTTCACTTTTTACGATTCTCTGTCGCGAAAGAATTAGTTTCCGGTCTCTTCTTCCGAAAGAAGAGACCGAGTGTGCCTCGGAGGGCACCCACGCAGGGGTGCCCCTACAAGTTTTGCAGGCGCCACAATTTCCCCTCAACTTAAGAAAGTCTCAGCCCGCGGGTGGCGGCGGGGATGCCTCCGCAGAGCCGCGCGTAAGTGGGCCCCTCGTCAGGGTGACGGAGCGCGGTCGAGGAGGCGCCCCGCAGACAGGCCCTGCGGGCCCACAGCGCTAATTCGCTAGACACGAACATAAATCCCCCCGGTCCCTAATCCGCCACTCGCATCTCCGTCGCCAGCTTGTTCAGTTCCTCGACTCCGTCTTCATGTACGATGACGGTTCCCCCGATGTTCGTGCGATGTTTCCCCTGGCAGGCGTTCGGTTCCAGCTCGAACACCATCCCCGCTCGAATCACGAGATCCCCGCCCGTGAGGGCTTTGCTGCCCACCCCTTTCCGGTTCTCAAATCCAGGCACTCGCTCAATCCCAACTTGCGCGGCGCTGACCCAGCCTAAAGGATTCAGGCTATGAATGAGCGGGGTCAGGTGCCAACATCCCGCCTCGCGGACCGGTTCGTACATGGCATCGTACACCTGTTGAAAGGTCTTTCCCGGACGCAGGGCCTT
>DATEAK010000349.1:0-3539 GCA_035288405.1 bacterium
TGAGAGAGAAATGGAGGGTCCCTTCGGCGAAGTTTCGGGTTACTATACACCCGCCTCTCCGAAACCCGTGATCGAAGTCACCGCGATCACTCACCGCCAAAATCCTATTTTCCAGGCGGCGCTCACGGGGAAGCCGAGCACCGAAAATCATTTCCTCAAACAAGTGCCCATGGAAGCGACCTACTACTGGGAGCTTCGAAATCGCTTCTCCGGGATTCAAGCGGTTCATTTTCCCGCAGCGGGGGCGGTCGGTTACCTGACCGTCGTGTCCATGCGCAAAACCAACGAATACGAAGCGAGAAACGTGATCGCCACGATGTTTGGAACGATGCGGAACAAAGTCATCGTCGTGGTGGATGAAGACATCGACATTCACAATATGGAGCAGGTTTTCTGGGCGATTTGCACGCGCTGCCGTCCCGAAGAAGACGTGATCCTTTTCCCGCGGCTTTCGGGGTCCCCCCTGGATCCCTCCGCTCGGGAACCGGGCGTTTCCACCGGCTTTGGAATCGATGCCACTTTCCCGCTGAACGGGCCCGTTCCCGATATTGTCAGGATCCCCGGGGAGGATCAGGTATCGCTGGATTTTCTAATGAATAAGGGAAAAGTGCCCTAAATGAAGGCTTCCATGCGGACCCCACGACGATGAAACTGTCATTCGCCAGTGCCTACTATCCTTTTTGGGGCAAGCTTCTCTTCGCTCCATGCACATTTGATGGAATCGACCTCACCTGGTCTCATGTCCATCCGCCGGGGGTTCTCTTCCGTCAGGTGATTGAATCCGAGCCGTATGATCTGGCGGAAATGTCCCTTTCCTCTTATACGATGTTAAGGGAGGCGGGGTGGACCAGCTACCAGGCACTCCCTATTTTTACATTACGGTGCTTCCGCCATTCGGCCATCTTCGTAAGGGAGGAAAGCAATATCGTCGATCCCGGGGGGCTGGCCGGCAAGAGAATCGGTGTTCCGGAATACCATATGACGGCGGCTGTTTGGGTTCGAGGAATCCTTGCGGAGGATTTCGGTCTGGAACCCGACAAAATGCAGTGGTTCACGGGAGGCGCGGAAGTACCCGGACGTAAGGAGAGAGTCGAACTTCCGCAACAACTGCGGGCTTTGGTCCGTCCCATCGGCTCCGGCGAAACTCTATTCGGTCTGCTTTTGAAGGGCGATCTGGATGCGGTGATTGCGACTCAGGTGCCGGAGCTTCTCAGTGCAAAACCCGCTCCGATTCGCAGGCTTTTTCGCAACTGGATGGAAGTCGAGAAGGAGTACTACCGGAAGCACCGGATTTTCCCGATCATGCACACGGTGGCCTTGAGGCGCAGCGTTTGCGACAACGATAGAGAGGTTCCCCGCAAACTCTATCGCGCACTGGAAGGACTGAAGCGAGAATTTTATGGCAAAGTGGATCTTGCCAGGAATATTTCCGCATTCCCCTGGCTTGATTTCTACATCGGCGAGATCAGTGAACTGATGGGACAAGATCCCTGGCCTTTTGGTATGGAACCGAATGCGAGAGCTCTCGAAAAGTTCATGGAATATGCCTGGCAGCAGGGTCTCATACATCGAAAGCCGGAACTGGCGGAACTGTTCTTGGATCTTGATCATTAACGGGTAAAGGTCTTGCGGAGAAGAGAAGCATGTTTGAATCGTTAAGAGAATACATAGAGCAAGTGCGTAGAGAAGGAAGACTGGAGGAACTTACCGGGATCGATCCGAATCTGGAAATGGGTGTGCTGGCCGAACTGCTGGTTCACCGGAGAAGGGAAATAGTGGCTTTGTGCAGCGGATTCGGACAGAACCCGACCGGATGCCGGGTTCTCATCAATCCCATGAATGATCCTGGGGACCTGGCCCGGGTTCTTGGGATTCAACAGGAGGTTCGAACCAAAAAGGAGATCATTTCTTCCTGGAGAGGGCGTTACAAGTCCATCGACCCCATCGCTATTCAGTACCAGGCAAACGGGGAGATTTTGAAGAATGTTTTAAGCGGCGGGGACGTCGATCTGAATTTGCTCCCACCCATTCAATGGCATGAAAAAGACGGCGGGCGATTTCTTGGAACCGGTTGCGTTCTCGTCGTTCGTGATCCGGAAACCGGCGTAGTGAATTTGGGGACGTACCGGACCCAATTACAAGGTGCCAGAGAGATCACTGCATTGCCCTTGCCCGGGAAGGATGCGTGGAAAATCCGTCAGAAATATTACGACAAAGGAGAGCGCTGTCCGGTTGCCATCTGCCTTGGTCAAGCTCCCGATCTTTTCCTGGTCGCCTGCTCCAGTTTTCCCTGGAATATTTCCGAATACGATATTGCCGGGGGACTGCGCGGGCGCCCCGTCGAGGTCGTAAAGGGGCCGATGACGGGACTTCCGATCCCGGCTTCTGCTGAGATTGTTTTGGAGGGAGAGTGGACCTTGCCGGGAGAGAAAACGGCGCTGGAGGGGCCCTTTGGAGAGTGGACGGGCTATTATGCTTCCGGTCCCAGTCCGGAGCCGGTGATCGAAGTGACGGGAATCTGCTTTCGCCCCGACCCTGTCATTTTGGGGTGCCCACCCGTTCGCCCACCGGGAGCTTTGTTTGCAGAGATTCGGGTTGCCGCCCGGATCTGGGATGAGCTGGAGCAGGCCGGTGTCCCGGGAATATGCGCCGTGAACATGGTTCCGGGAGGCGGCGGGAGATTTTTCTCTGTGGTTGCCATCAATTCTCTTTATCAGGGGCATGCCAAGCAAGTGGCCAGAATCGCCGCCCAATGCGGCTCAGGCGCGTTTATGGGGAGGTTCACGGTCGTTGTCGACGCGGATGTGGATATTTTTGACACGGAAGAAGTGATCTGGGCCATATCAACCCGGTGCGATCCAAAGACGGACATTGAAGTCCTGGAGGGCTGCTGGAGTTCATCCCTCGACCCGGTCATTTCTCCTCAGGCCAGGGCCAATGGGGAATTTACCAATTCACGCGGCCTCATCGATGCAACGATCCCCTTCCGGTGGAAAAAAGACTTTCCAGCGACAATCCGTTCCCCTCGAGAGATAGAGGAACAGATCCTGACTCGCTTTCCGCACCTTTTTGCCCGCAAGAGCGGCGTTAAGAATGAAATCGATTAATCTCCATTGCAGAACGGTGAAATGTGGATGATGCCCTGCTGGGTGAAACCTACGACCGCTTTGTCGGGACGGCGTATAAAAAGTACCCTTACCCCTCGCTGGAGGGGATCCAGACCGCCTTGGATTTTTTGAAGGATAAGATTGAAAAGGCAAAGACGGCCCAGTTCGTGGACGAGAGTTTCCTCGAAACAGATGCCCGAGGTCGTCCGGCGCCATACTCGGCCATCATTTCCAAGGAGAGAGGCAAATGCTTGCAGGACAACGTGTAATCGACGTCCACCATCACTTCCTGCCCAAGCAAGTCTTCGACCAATTGAAGTCTCAGGCCCGGGGCGCGCGCCGCCTGGTGAACGACAAGATCAGCATCACTTTGAATGAGGACATTTATAACGTCGAAGCGCATCTGCGGGACATGGACGTCGGCCAGGTGGA
>DATEAK010000350.1:0-2406 GCA_035288405.1 bacterium
AGCAAGCTCCCGTGGTTGTCAACGAGGAGGGTAGGGTCCTCAAGCTGATGCATTGGGGCTTGGTCCCCTTGTAGGCCACCGATTCATGAAAGGTGAACCTTCGAGAGTTTAGGATGCGCCTCAGCGGCGGCGTGACAGGCATAGTTAATGGAAAAGAGGAGAGGGTGCAAGCAGGAGTGAATAGAGAGTTGATTGATTAACTTGGTGCCGAGGGCGGGAATCGAACCCGCACGCCCTTTAGGGACCCGGGATTTTAAGTCCCGTGCGTCTACCAGTTCCGCCACCCCGGCACTCGCAGAAAGTATAGCATAGCTGAGGATATCAGTGGCTGAGAGGAAACCCTCACCCTTCACCCTCTCCCTTAATAAGGGAGAGGGGATGAATTGGGAAAGGGAAAAGAGGAGGGCGCGGCAAGCAGCGCCCCTACAGCGGAATTGGACCAATTCGAATTGCAATGCAAGACTGCCCCTTGTTGTCTGAAGACCTGGATTCCGGCCTTCGCCGGAATGACGGCAATTAGAGAGCTATTTCAAGAAGGGGAATTTGGAGACAAGGATGTCTGGTGGTTTCTCGGTTTTTTGTCCGAGGAGGGCGCGGAATTGCATGGCGTTGGCCACAGCTTTGCCGCCGTAATGGTTGTTGAAGATGACGGATACGCTCTGGACTTGCGCTTCCTTGACCTTCTCCGCAAAAGGTTCCAGCTCTTCCCGTGCGTAGAGATAATCGTAGCGTTTCTCGCTGGCGTCCTTGGCCCACCACTGGTCTTTGTTGCGGCCGTGGAACCGCAGGTAGAAGTGCGGGCCATGGGGTCGGAAGTCCTGCTGGATGGAGGAATCGAACTTGGGCTCATCGATCTGTACCCAGGAGGCTTTGTACTCGGCCAGGAATCGATCGGTGGCTGCGGCGGACTGGCTCCAGCTCTCATGTCGAAACTCAACGGCGAGCGGGTAGTCACGGAATTGCCGCAGTGTCCAGGTCAGCTTCTCCCGGCTTGACTCGCCGTTGTGGCAGGAAGGGGGGAGTTGAATGAGAAGAGCGCTGAGCTTTGCCGCCCGCACCAGAGGGTCCAGGCTGCGGCGAAACTGGTCCGCATCGGTAGCCGTGGGATCTTCCGATTGGCCGGATTGGGCCTCGAACATCTTGGGGTGAGTGAATTTCTGAAAGAGTTTGACGGCGAACTTGAAATCCCGCGGCGTCCGGCGCACCCAGGCGGAGGCCATGGCAGGGGTGTGGGGCCGGTAAAAGGTGGAGTTGATCTCAACGATGTCGAAGTAGTGGGCGTAAAACTCGAGCTCGTCGACGCGCCCCCTCGGGTAAAAAACTCCGTTCCAACTTCCCGGTCCTGTCGGATAACTCCATCCGGCGGTACCGATCCGGATTTCTTTTACTGCCACGCTCTTCCCTTAAAGAGCCGGCTGGCCGGCTCCGTTGCATCCCGTTGAATACAGGCTGTGAATAAATCCTTCCGCAAGAACCGCTATTCGATGATTCCCAGCACTTCCCCGGGTGGGACGATGCTGTCTTCCTTCACTGTGATCTGTTTGAGAACGCCGGACTCACCCGCCTCGAGTTCCATTACGGTCTTGTCCGTTTCAATCTCGACGACGGGGTCCCCTTTCTTGACGATGGCTCCCTCCGAGATCAGCCAGCGGTTGATTTTCCCTTCGGTCATGTCCATTCCGAGTTTGGGCATGAGGATCTCGTACATCCTGGAACTCTCCTTATCGCGTTTGTCCTTTTCGGGCAGCGGATACGGTTTCTCTAACCGCCGCCACGATCTTTTGGCGGTTCGGCAAAACCATGTTTTCCATGGGCGTGCTGAAAGGAATGGGGACGTTTAGACGGGTCACGCGGCGGATGGGCGCTTTCAGTACGTCCACGATTTCTTCAGCCACTAGAGCCGCTACTTCGGCGGCAAATCCGCAGGACCTGGGAGAGTCGTCCGCGATGACAAGCCGCCCCGTCTTGGCCACTGAGGCAAAGATCATGTCCCGATCCAGGGGGACCAGCGTTCTGGGGTCTACGACTTCTACGGAGATCTCTTCTTTCTCCAGTTCTTCGGCGGCGGCCAGAGCTTCGGCCACGAGGTGCATGATGGCGACCACCGTGACGTCGCTTCCAACTCTCTTGACGGCTCCTTGCCCCAGAGGGATCGTGTACTCTTCCGCCGGCACCATGGCCGAGGCGCCACGCACGGTAGCGAGAACCGCCACGGGATCGTCGTCGCGAATTGCCGTCTTGAGAAGACCTTTCATGTCGTAGGCGTCGGCGGGAGTGACCACCTTAAGCCCCGGGGAGTTAATCAGAAGAGGGTAGGGATTGTCCGAATGCTGAGCGGCATTGTTCCCGGGAGCGCCGCTGCGGCACAGATAAACAACGGGCACTTTGGTCTGGCCACCGAACATG
>DATEAK010000351.1:0-2356 GCA_035288405.1 bacterium
GCGGCGATGGTCTGGCCTTCCTTGATCTTTTCCACGATGGACAGCACGGCCAGCTCCACGATCTTGTTTCCGGCCGTGCGGGCCGTGATGTTGAGAGCATCGATGATGGGGACGCCGCTGGTGATTAATGTTCCCAGCGTGCGGGTAAACCGGGACACGGAGACTTTCTGGATCAAGGGACCGAAGACGGGGGCCTTGAGCATGAACTTGTCCACGCTCAGCTTCCCCGGGGGAGTCTTGTAGTACTGTTTGAAGGCGATGATGGCGCCGATGAAGGCCGGCACGAAGTAAAACACGTACTTCTTGGTGAAGTCGCTGAGGTTAATGACAATCTGGGTCGGAGCGGGCAGCGTCTGGCCGAATTCGGCGAACATCTTGGAAAAGGTGGGGATGACGAAGATCATTAGGAAGACGACGACCAGCACGGCAATGCTGACAATGGCGATTGGGTAGACCATGGCGGACTTGACTTTTTTCTTGAGCCCCATGGCCTTTTCCATGTAGGCGCACAGGCGGTTTAGGATCGTGTCGACGATCCCGCCGATCTCCCCTGCCTGGACCATGTTTACGTAGAGGTTATCGAAGACTTTGGTGTGCCGGCGCATGGCGTCCGTGAGCGTGTCCCCGCCCTCCACGTCGGAGCGGATTTTCTTGATGATCCCTGCCAAAGTTTTGTTCTGGGTCTGTTGAGAAAGGACATCTAACGCCTGGACGATGGGGAGCCCGGCATTGATCATCGTGGAGAACTGCCGGGTGAAGACCACCAGGTCTTTCTCGGCCACTCCTCCCCCGAATCCGGGGATCTTGAGCTGAATATCTTTGGGCTTGGCCTTAAGTGTGGCGATCTTGACCTTCTGGCGCTGCAAGAGCGCCCTGGCCGCTGCGAGATCTGGAGCCTCAATTTCCCCTTTGACGGCTCCCGAGGAGGCCGTCCCGGCATAGCGAAATACGGGCATGGCGCAAACTTCTCCTGCGAATTACTGTTTCCCCAGTTCCCTGAGGACGTCCATAAAAACCTTATAGAACTTTTCGTGCTCTGCCTGGCTGCGCTTGAGGACGTTCTTGAAGTTTGGAAGATCTTTATAATTCACCACCAGATTAACGCTTTTGGTAAAAGCCATCATGTTGTCCAAGGTGTTGAGCTTTTGGCTCAAAAGCACTAGGAAGATGTAACGGCGGGTGGACATAGGCAGGTTCTGAAGGTGAGAGAGCGCGGCGTTGTTGTTTAGGGTAGCTCCGGCAAATTCCTCGTCCACCACGACCAAGTCGTATTTGTTGAATTTAAGCCTGTGCATGGCGTCCTCGTGGGAGTCGGGGCGGGTCACAATGTAGTCCATTTCATTCAGGGCCTCGGTCAGAAGCTCGGCCCGCTTCCCGTCGCTGTCGCACAGCAAGGCGGTCTGTGCCCCTTCTTCGAAATAGTCTACCGTCGTGGTGTCGTAGAGAGGCGCCTGGGCTGCGGCCGCGCGCTGCCCATCTTCCGAACCGCTTCCCAGATCCTGCACTGCTCCTCCAGGAGCCTCGCCGGCAGCGGCTGCCTGTCCCTGACCGGAAGGTTCGATGGTGATTTTTTCCTTGCAGTGAGGACAGGTGATTCGGAAGGCCCTGTCCCTGGGGATTTTTTCATCCGGAACGTTGTACTTGGCCGCACAGGAAGAACAGGTAATTTCCACTTGGTTACCCTTCCGGAGTTACCGTTTTTTCCCTTTGGTTTGCAGGTCGTCAAACTCGGATTTTCCGTATTCCCCATCGATGGCCAGCTCGTCGATGTCCGAGGTCTTCTCGCCCCGGGTGCTCTTGATCCGGTCGATGCCCCGGCCCACAACGGCTTTGCGCGATGCATAGGCCAGGGCCGTTTCCTCGGTGATCAGGCCGTTCTTGTAATGTTCGATGATGCACTTGTCGAAGGTCATCATCCCAAAGGCTTCGCCGGCATCGATGATCTCGTAGAAGGTTTTCCCTTCCGATTCTCCGTTGAGGATGGTGTCTTTGAGCCGCAGGTTAGTCCCCATGATTTCGAACGCCGCCACCCGGCCCCCGCCCACCTTGGGTAAGAGACGCTGGCAGACGATCCAGCGGATCGTGTCCGCCAGCCGAATGCGGATTTGCCGCTCTTCTTCCTGTTCGAACATACCCAAGATCCGGTTGATGGTCTGCCCGGCGTCCACCGTGTGCAGGGTGCTTAGAACCAGGTGCCCGGTTTCTCCGGCGCTCAAGCCAATCTCCACCGTTTCCCGGTCGCGCATTTCCCCCACGAGGATGACCTTAGGTGCCTGGCGCAGGGCGGCCCGCAGTCCCATGGCGAAGGCATCAAAGTCTGTTCCCAACTCGCGCTGGTTAAAGGTGGCCTTTTTGT
>DATEAK010000352.1:0-2290 GCA_035288405.1 bacterium
GCGGCAAGGGAGTCGCCTTCAACTCCTTGATGCCCTATGATCTGGATCACATGGACAAGATTTCGACTGCTCTCGACCACTGCGTCGCAGTGAAAGTAACCCGCGCATAGGATTCTAACGCCCATTATTCGCAGAGGAGGAATCGCCGTGGCTACAGGAACACTGGCACAGATGGCACTGGCCGCCGTGCCTCGCCGACCCCAAATGCTCATTGGAGGGAAATGGGTTGACAGCGATTCCGGAGAGACCTTCGCCACGTTTAACCCGGCTACGGGAGAAAAGCTAGCGGAGGTTCCTCGAGGAGGAACTGCTGACGTGGATCGGTCCGTCCAGGCGGCTCAACAAGCGTTTCCCGCCTGGAGCCGAACGGAAGCCCGGGAGCGCGGCAAGCTCGTGGCCCGGATTGCAGATAAGCTCAGGGAACATGCAGACGAGTTGGGGTTGCTCGATGCTCTGGACAGCGGGAACCCATACAAAGCCATGAAAGGCGACGCCATTTTAGCTGCCGAGTTTCTGGATTACTTCGCAGGGTTGGCCCTGGAGATCAAGGGAGACACGATCCCCAGCCCGGGGAACACGCTCAACTTCACCTTGCGGGAACCCTATGGAGTCGTCGGGCGAATCATCCCTTTCAATCACCCCATTTATTTCGCAGGCGGTAAGATCGGCGCTCCTTTGGTGGCAGGAAACACGGTCATCCTGAAGCCGGCCGAGCAGACCCCGCTCTCCGCTCTGGTCATGGGGAAACTGATCGAGGGGATCCTTCCTCCGGGGGTCCTCAACATCGTGACGGGCGACGGGCCTCTCACTGGGGAGACCTTAGTTCGTCACTCCGGCGTGCGCAAGGTTGCTCTGACCGGTGGAGTGGAGACGGGAAGAGCGGTCATGCGGAATGCGGCCGACGCCATCAAGTCCGTGACCCTGGAGCTTGGCGGCAAGAACCCCATGATTGTTTTTCCCGACGTGAACCTGGAGGAGGCGGTGGAATCAGCCGTGGCCGGGATGAACTTCGGCTGGTGCCAGGGCCAGTCCTGCGGCTCCACGTCTCGGCTATTTCTCCACGAGTCCATTCACGACTCCTTCTTGGAAAAACTGGTTGCGAGAGTAAGGCGGATCAAGATCGGTTCTCCCCTCGCGGAGGACACTGAAATGGGTTCGTTGATTTCCCGCGACCAGTATGACAAGGTCATGGGGTACATCGAGCTGGGAAAAAAAGAAGGAGCTCGATTGGTCACTGGAGGGAAGAAGCTGGCCGGAGAAGAATTTGCCCGGGGCTTTTTTGTGGAGCCCACGGTTTTTGATGGGGTTTCCATGTCCATGCGCCTGGCCCGGGAGGAGATTTTCGGGCCGGTGCTGAGCGTGCTGAGGTGGAGCAACCGGGAACAGGTGATTGCCGAGGCCAACCAAGTCGTCTACGGGCTTACGGCCAGCATCTGGACGAACGACATCAGCCTGGCCCTGGACACGGCTCGCAGAGTGGAGGCGGGCTATGTCTGGATCAACGGCAGCAGCCGCCACTTTTTTGGTGCCCCCTTCGGAGGCTACAAGCAAAGCGGCCTGGGGAAGGAGGAGTCCCTGGAGGAGCTGCTGAGCTACACCCAGGTAAAAAACATTAACGTCAATGTGCGCCCCTAGGAGTCTATCCAAGTCGTCCGGTTCGAAGTGCTGATAGCCATTTGGGCAGCAGGCTCGATGAGATCTCGTATATCCCCTGGTAGTTCCAGGCGAGCCTGCCTTTCCCGCTGAGCAGTTCCTCTTTTATTGCCTGTCGTTTGAATTCTGCAGGAAAGTTCCTCTATCTCTTGCTTGTGTCGCTCATTGATTGCTTTTTTCCCGCCGTGATCCTGATCACGCTCGAGGCGTGAACAGGTTTATAGACCTTTTTCCTGGAAGGTATACATTAAAGTCACTGGCAAAGAAACTGGGATCATCCCGAGGAAGCAGGCCGCTGCGTGAGTGGGGGCTTGATGCTCCACTATACGCGGGCAATCTGAGAGGAGGTTAGCAAGTGAGTTCCGTGTTGGATGCGCGAGGTGCAAGGAAGGTTGCAATCGATGTGGGCGGAACATTTACCGACTGTCTTGTCCTGGATGAAAAGGGAGAGCTAGGTGAATTCAAAGCGTCTACCACTCCAGGCGATCCCTCGATTGGGTTCATGGAGTCGGTCCAGAAGGCGGCAGCAGCCTACGGTGAGGATCTGAACAAGTTCCTGGGCAATTGTAACGTGATTATTCATGGCACCACTCTTGCGACCAATGCCTTGATTACGGGAAGAATTGCCAAAACTGCG
>DATEAK010000353.1:0-3518 GCA_035288405.1 bacterium
TCATGCGTCGTTGTCCGCAAGGGCCAGGGCGAAGCGTTGACAGGGGTACGTTCAGGCTGGGCATTGAGCCGCGAAATTGCTGATATGCTCCGAGGTGCCGACGCTTTAGCAGGAAGCGGAAGGCTACATCCGCCGCGTCGATATCGCGAGACGCGCGGGAGCTTCGCGCGGCCTGAGACCCCAGGCATGGGCGGAAACACCTCACATGGGAACCGGGAGATCCCGTTTCTGTCTGCGGTAGAGGGAATTGCAGACCGCATCGGGAAGTCTGAGGACGCACGCCGATGATGCACGGAAGCGGGAAGTCGGACTGCCCTATAGTACCTGTGAAGTCGCCGAACAAGGCCGCGCGAGCGGCTGCGGAGGCGGTGGAGGGAAGGGGGCTGGCCAAGGGAAACTTGCCCGAGCGTAACACGCCCCGGACTCTGAGCCGGACCGGCGTGTTCAGCGCGCTGGGGCGAGTGCGTCAGTTTGACGCCATGACCCAAGGCGGGAGCCGGATGCGGTAGTGCCGCACGTCCGTATCTGTGGAGGGGGTCGTGGGCAACCGTGATCCCTACTCCGTCAGACATCAAGCTTCGCGATGGCTATAGCAGTCATTTCTTACGACAAGGACCTACCTGAGATTCCCGACCGGCGTTCCTGGGAGAAGCCAACCTCCTATCTACGAAAAAAGCCTAGAACTCAGGACGAATTCGAAATCGTCGAAGAGCGCCGCCCGAGCAAGCTCCTCCTGGTCAACAAACTTCGGCAGGCAGTGGATGACTGGAGGTCTGGCGGCTACCAAGGAGCTTCATCGGTCACGGAACGTCTATTCACTTACTGGTTCGAAGAGGATCACCTTGTAGATGGCCAGAGCTTCCGCTACCACTTCGGCCAGAGAGAAGCGGTCGAAACTCTAATTTACCTGGTCGAGATCAGAAAGATTCGCGACTCCAAAGTCCTGGTGGATTCCTTCGCCGAGATCTTTTACCCGGAGGGGACCCAGCAGATGCTTCCTGGAAGCGGCATTACCCACCAAACCACCTTGGACGGGAGGCGTCAAATCCGCCGGTATATTCCGGAAGTCGAAGGTGAGACCATCCAAGACCTCCCCGCAGAGAACTTGCGCCGCCATGCCGTTAAGATGGCCACCGGCTCCGGGAAAACGATCGTGATGGCCATGCTGATGGTCTGGTCCTATTTCCACAAGCGGATGATCCAAGATTCTGATCTGTCCACAAACTTCCTGCTCTTGGCCCCAAACGTGATCGTGTACCAACGATTGGAGAAAGACTTTGCCAGCAACCAAATTTTCCATCAGTTGCCCCTCATTCCGCCGGAATGGAAAGGGCAATGGAATCTCAAGGTCATTCTTCGCGGCGAGAGCACGGAGCCCGACCCCTCTGGAAACCTGTTTCTCACTAACATCCACCAGGTTTATGAGTCTCGTGAAGAGGAGTGGACTCCCCAAAATGCTCTCGAAGCCCTCCTTGGCAAAAAGCCCGTGAAGGATCTCGCCTCCCATGAGCGCTCGATGCTGGAGCGGATCAAGGGGCTTAAAGATTTGGTGGTGCTGAACGATGAGGCCCATCACGTCCATGATGAGGAGCTTCAGTGGCACAAAACCTTGATGTCGATCCATGAGGTATTGCCCAAAGGACTCTCTTTGTGGCTCGATCTCTCGGCCACCCCGAAAGACCAGAATGGAACCTATTTCCCCTGGATCATCTGCGATTATCCTTTGGCCCAGGCAGTCGAAGACCGCATCGTCAAGGCTCCCTTAATTGTGAGTCAGGTCAAAAAGAAGGACCCGGACAAGGTCACCCGCAAGAACGTGATCGAGGCTTACGGAGAATGGCTCCTGGCTGCTCTATCTCGCTGGAAGGAACATTATAAGACTTACAAGGCATTGGGACCCAGGCCGGTCCTTTTCGTCATGGCTGAGAAGAACGACTATGCCGATGAGATAGGGAAGTGGCTGGTGGAAGAGAAGAACGGCCTGAAAGAGAGCGAGGTCTTGGTCATCCATACGGACACGGAGGGGGAAATCACAAAAAAGGACTTGGAAAAGGCGCGACAAGCAGCGCGAGATATCGATCTACCAGGAAATAGAGTTAAGGTCATCGTCAGCGTACTGATGCTGCGGGAAGGATGGGACGTGAGAAACGTTTCCGTCGTTCTGGGCCTTCGTCTGATGACAGCGAAGGCTCAGATCCTTCCGGAGCAGGCGGTCGGCCGTGGCCTGAGGTTGATGGAAGGCATCGGCCCGGACCGGACTCAGACTCTTGAAGTCATGGGCACCCAGGAATTTGAAAAGTTTGTCCGCCAGCTTGAAACCGAGGGAGTGGGGATTAAGACGGTAGTTATCCCTCCACCTCCTCCCATAAAAGTTGAGCCGGTCCTTGAGAAGATCAAATACGATATCAACATTCCCCTTACACGGCCCATTTACGCCCACAATTACAAGCGCCTTTCCGATCTTGACCCGCTCTCGCTCGAGCCTATTTACGAACAGGAAGAACTGGACGAGCCATATCGCATCCGGCTCAAGATGGAATTTGCAACGACAAAAACCGAGGTCCATCAGGAAGAGATTACCCCCGGTATCAACCTTATAGCTCAAGATATTCTCGCATCGATCACAAATAAAGTCATAGAAACAGCGAAGCTGGGAGGGGGGTTCTCAGAGCTTTATCCCATCGTGAGGGACTACGTGGTCCTCTGCTGCTTCGGCCCGAAGATCGATCTGGATAAGGAAGAGATCCGCTCCCACCTCAGCTCGTACTCCCTTCAGCACGGCATCGCCAAGTACTTGGCCAAAAAAATAGGCGAGATAACCGCGGAAAAGCGCTCCATAGAATTTGAGAACGTCGGCTTTAAATTATCCGACACGAAGCCGTTCACCTGGAGGCGGAACCTTCCTTTGCTGGATTGCAAGCACACAATCTTCAATTATGTCGCTACCTACAATAACTACGAGAAGGACTTCGCCAAGTTCCTGGAACGCTGCCCGGACGTTCCCCGCTTTGCTTCACTTGGCACCACCGAGCAGGAAAGCGGCACTCGCTTTAAGGTGGACTACCTCAAGGGCAGCGGCGCTATCGGCTTTTACTATCCCGACTGGGTCACGGTCCAAGAAATAGATGGCGGCGAGGTCAACTGGATCGTCGAAACCAAAGGCAGGGAATGGGAGGATACGCTCGCCAAGGACGCCGCCATCTCGGACTGGTGCAAGAAGGTCTCTGCCCAAACCGAAATCCCCTGGCGCTACATGCGCGTCAACCAGCCTGAATTTGGTAACGGAAAGGATTTCCCAGCCCTTCGGCAGTTGGTGGAGTTTCTCGAAACAAAAGTCCGCCGCACTAGGTTCGAGGGGAGGATTTTGTAGAGGGATGGATTTCCGGGGACGGTGTGCTGCAATTGACGAAAGAATGTGGCCCTGGGACCTGGTCCCTAAACATGAAATCGGTCACTGATCTCGGGACACCAGAGTGTCTTAGCCCGACCCCGGCTTTCCCAGGAAGTAGCCGTTCGGC
>DATEAK010000354.1:0-2827 GCA_035288405.1 bacterium
CGCGCTCCGCATCGAAGACATCGGAACACCGCTTCAGGAAAAGCATTCCGAAGATATAGTCCTTGTAGGTGGCCGCATCAAGGCCTTCCTGCCGAAGGCGGTCCGCTGCGGAGTAAAGATGGCGTTCGAGTTTGGCGAGGGAAAGCTTGGGCATCTATTCAGTTCGCTACGTCCTGTTTGTGCAAGTCCGCTACGTATCTGAGGTTTCGCCGTGTACCGTCAGTCACAGCCCCATGTAGCAGAGTGCATTTGCTGCATGGCGCTCCTTTTAGCCCCACTGGTCAGTATAGCTCCCGCTTGTTGGCAGCATAGCACCGGTGGACGATTTACCTCAATAGGGAATCATCATCTATCTGTCAGCCCGAAACTCCAACCACAGTGGCAGGTGGTCTGAGATGTCCTTCCTCGCTTGCTGGAGAGACCCTAAGGTTGTTCTCCAGCTCCGGGAGGGGCCTAGAGGCAAACTGTATCCTGCAGAGCATGCACCGGTACGGCGGTCCTACTCCCAGGGTCCACCCCATGATTTCGGGTATTTCGACTCTACAGGCGGGACAGAAAAGAGAACGCACCTGTTAAGACGAGCGGTCTCACTCTTCGGAAACAGATTACCCCATTTTATAGTGTTTCCTCACGTCCTTGCTGATCTTCCACGTGCAGGACATGCCTTCGGAAAAAACGGCGAGATCCCCTTTTCCCACCTTTACCGGCGCGCCCCCTTCGGGCGTGACGACGACCTCGCCTTCCAGGAAGTAGCAGGTCTCTTGCTCGTCGTAGGACCAGGGGAATTCGGAGACTTCTTTAGTCCAGATCGGCCAGTTGGATATGCCCAGCTTCTTGAGCTGCCCTTCGCCGGGGTTGTGCTCGACTTTGATCTGACTCATTGGCTTCCTCCAGAAAGCATGTTTTGATTATACTAAACTAGGATAGTGTGTCGTAACTCTCTTATCTCATGATTGTCATTCCGGGATTGAACCGGATCGAGTTTTGGCGCTGGATTCCGGCTTTCGCCGGAATGACCGCAAGACTAGCCTAACAAGAATCCGGCCTTCCGGGAAGCAGGAAACATAGATTTTCTTCGAGCTTTGGAAGTTCTATAATACAGGCCAAACTCTCGCTCGACCCATGAGGGAATCCTTATGACGACACTCCAGCAGTTTGCGTCTTCACTGAAAGCCTGCCAGGACATTGTCTTCTTCACCGGCGCTGGAATCAGCACGGAATCCGGCGTTCCCGACTTCCGTAGCCCGGGTGGGATCTGGACAAGATACACGCCGGTCTACTACTCAGACTTTTTGGACAGCGAGGCGGCCCGGATCCAATACTGGAACATGAAGAAAGAAACCAATGAACTCTACAAGGACGTGAAGCCGAACATCGGGCACTACTCGATTGCAGAGTTCGAGAAGAGAGGGCTGTTGCTCGGGTTGATCACGCAGAACGTGGACGGACTTCATCAACTGGCCGGTGTTTCTGAGGGAAAGATCGTCGAGCTGCACGGTACGGACCGGAAAGTCACTTGTCTGGAGTGCGGGAAGGAATTTGAGCCGAACGCGATCTACGAGAGAATCGTCGGCAACTTCCAGCCGCCGGCCTGCGATGCGTGCGGCGGCTACCTGAAACCTGCCACCATCTCCTTCGGCCAGCAAATGCCGGCGCGCGCCATGCAATGCGCCCAAGAATGGAGCGAGACGGCAAAGATCTTCATCGTGGTGGGATCATCCCTTGTCGTGCAGCCTGCCGCCTCCTTCCCCGTGATTGCCAAACAAAGCGGCGCGCTGCTCGCGATCATCAACAGGGAAAAGACACCGCTGGATTCGAAGGCGGACTATCGCTGGAGCAAAGGGATTGGGGAGTTCTTTGAGCAACTGAATCCGCTCTTAGAAAACAAGTGAGGAGGGATGCACGATGCCGTTTCAATATCATGAGTTCATGACCAAGCTCATGGCCCCCAGGGTCTACCCTCCCCTGCCGAACTTTGATCCTCCAAAGCTGACCCCGCTGCGCCGTCCTATCGCTGAATCCACGATCGGCGTCTTCACCAGCTCCGGCGTCCAGCTTCCCACAGAGCTGCTCCTGGAAGAGACCAACGATCTCTCCTACCGTCTCATCGATCGGGAAACGCCACTCACGGATCTGATCATTGCCCACAAGACACCCGTGCGGATCTGGGCCGATGAAGACCTTAACGTCGCCTATCCAAGAGACAGATTGCTCGAACTTGAGTCCCACGGAACCATTGGCCGTTTGGCCCAAAGAGCCGTATCGATGGTCGGATCCATCACGCGATTCACGGAACTACTTCAGAAGACGGTCCCGGCCATCAAGGCAGAGTTTGACTCTCAAGGGGTGGACCTCGTCTTTCTCTTCCCGCTCTGACCGGCTTGCCATCGGTCCGTGGGACTGATCGCAAGAGGATTGGAAGCCCGGGGCCTGCCCACGTTGACTATGAGCTGTCTCTGGGATATGAGCAGCTCCTTCAAGCCTCCCCGCACCACCTTTCTCGATTTTCCCCCTGGCTGCCCCGCGGGAAAGCCCAATGAGCCTGACCTGCAGCGCGACATCCTGCGGTCCGCTCTCCAGATGGCTCCCCAATTCGGCGAGCCCTGGGCGATACGGCAGCTCCCCTTCCAGTGGTCCGCCGACGGCAACCGGGACTGGGAAGAAATCGTCAAAGACATCTACCGGAAGGGATTGGAAACAGTCGCTGCCCACACGGCTGACCACAAGGCAAAGGGAGAGTCTTTAGTAGGGCGGGAAAAAGAATTCGAGATTCGCTGCAACTGCTAGAAAGGGAACCCCTCACCCAACCCTCTCCCCGCTGGGGCGA
>DATEAK010000355.1:0-10932 GCA_035288405.1 bacterium
AAAAACGACTGCGCAGGAGTTTCCTTCAGCACGGTTCTATCCCGGTCTTCTCCAACGTTGAGACAAACCTGGAGCTCTTCCTTGGAGCGGAACAAACAAGAGGCCAGGACCGGTCCTTGTGGAGGGAGAAGTCGACGGCCCTCTGCGAGCAACTCCCCACCCCGCCGACCTTCGAAGAGCTTGCCAAGGCCATTGCCGGAGGATTTCGCGAATTCTTCAGGATTGATCTCGCACCATCGGAACTCTCCTCCGAGGAACTGGATCAAGCTCGGGAACTGGTGCGCCTCAAATACGCCCGGCAGGAATGGAATCTGCAGGGCCTGGAAAGCATTTGTCCCGTGTGAAAAAGAGATTGCGGTTTCCCCACCTGTGTGATACATTTTATGTAAGTCCTTATATATATTTGCATTAACCTGAGCCTCCCAAGTCGGTAGGAAGGGTAACCCATGAAGCGACACCACCGGAACTTCGCAATGGGATTTTCCCTCGCACTGCTCCTGTTGCTGATCCCGCTCGGGAGTTACGGGTCCCCGGAAAAGCAAATCGACGTCCTCAAGTTCGACGGTGTGATCAACCCGGTTGCTTCCGAATTCATCATCAACGGGATTCAGGACGCCGTCCGCTCCAATTCCGAGGCCTTGATCATACAGATGGACACTCCGGGAGGGCTCGACACTTCCATGCGGGCCATCATCAAGGAGATTCTCAACTCTCCAGTCCCGATTGCGGTCTTTGTTTCCCCCAGCGGATCTCGGGCGGCTTCAGCCGGTGTCTTCATCACGATCGCCGCTCATGTGGCGGCCATGGCCCGCGGGACAAATATCGGCGCGGCCCACCCGGTGGCCATGGGCGGCCAGAAGATGGACGAGACCATGAGCAAGAAGGTGGAAAACGATGCTGCGGCCTACATTCGCTCCCTGGCCGAGAAGAGAGGACGCAACGTAAAGTGGGCTGAGGAAGCGGTGCGCAAAAGCGTCTCCGTCTCGGAGGCCGAGGCCCTGAAGCTGAAGGTCATTGACATCGTCGCTGAGGATTTGAACGATCTCCTGTCCAAGCTCGACGCCTGGAAGGCAACGACCGTCAGCGGAGAGAGAGTGATCCACACCAAGGGAGTCAAAGTCGTCGAGATCAAGATGTCGACCCGCCAAAAGGTCCTCGCTCTCCTCTCGGATCCGAACATCGCCTACCTGTTACTCCTGCTCGGGATGTACGGAATCTTTTTTGAACTGACCAGCCCGGGAGCCATCTTTCCAGGGGTCATCGGAGGGATTTCCATCATCCTGGCGCTCTACGCCCTGCAGGCCCTACCGGTCAATTATGCCGGTCTCCTCCTGATCTTGCTGGCCCTTGGACTTTTCATCGCCGAGATCAAGGTCACGAGTCACGGCCTGCTCACCATGGGAGGACTTGTGTCCATGGTGCTGGGTTCCCTCATGTTAATCAACACCGACGCGCCGTTTTTGCGGATCTCCCTGAGCATCATCATTCCGGCGGCTCTCCTGACGGCCGCTTTCTTTACCTTCCTTCTCACCCTGGCTTTGAAGGCTCAGCGCCGGGTCGCCGTCAGCGGAGCCGAGGGGCTGATCAACCTGATCGGCACCGCACAAGGGCCCATCGAGCCCACAGGCAAGGTGTTTGTGCATGGGGAACTCTGGAATGCGCTCTCCAGCGAACCCATCCAACCCGGGGAGAAGGTGAGGGTTGTTAAGATGGAAGGCCTCAAATTAACCGTCGAAAAGATGAAGGAGGATTCCTAATGGTTGAACTGTTCTCGAGCAGTAGCGTCCTGATCATCATCCTGGCCATACTGGTTCTGAGCGCCATCAAGGTACTCCGGGAGTACGAGCGCGGCGTCATTTTTCGGCTGGGCCGCTTCCTGAAATCCAAGGGGCCGGGCCTGATCATCGTGTGGCCCGTCATCGACCGCATGGTGAAGATCAGCTTGAGGCTGATCGCCCTGGATGTGCCCCCTCAGGACGTCATCACCCGGGATAACGTGTCGGTGAAGGTAAGCGCGGTTATCTATTTCCGGGTTGTGGTTCCAGACAAGGCGGTCATCCAAGTGGAGGATTACCTCTACGCCACTTCCCAACTGGCCCAGACCACCTTGCGGAGCGTCCTCGGGCAGTGCGAGCTGGATGACCTTCTTGCACAACGGGAAAAGATCAACGCTCACCTGCAGGAGATCCTGGACAAGCACACGGACCCCTGGGGGATCAAAATTTCCAATGTGGAAGTCAAGCACGTAGACCTGCCGCAGGAAATGCAGCGCGCCATCGCCAAGCAGGCGGAAGCTGAAAGGGAGAGGCGGGCCAAGGTGATTCACGCGGAAGGGGAATTCCAGGCCTCTGCGAAGCTGGCTGAGGCTGCGGAAATCATCGGGAGGCAACCAGCCGCCATCCAATTGCGCTTTCTCCAAACCCTAACCGAAATAGCTACGGAAAATAACTCGACCGTCATCTTCCCGGTCCCCATCGATCTCTTTGACCCCCTCATTGGAGCCCTGCGTCGGGTTAGAGATCAGAAACCCTAACCGGAACCGGCCGGCCATTCCATGGGCCCCCTCAGGGGGCCCATATTTCAAGTGCTTTGTTCTGTTCTTTCCTCCAGACAAGGTTCTGCGCCCACCAGACTTTCACCTAAAGTCCTATAAATAAATGCCGATTTGAACCTATGGGTCAACCCCGCCCGAAGCGCGGGCTCGGATTTCACCTCCTATTGGAGATGGGCCAACCATGAAGCGAATGTTGCCCTTGCTCCCCTCCCGCTCCGGAGAGAGCCCGGAACTTTCTCCAGAGGACAAGTACGTCCCCATCCGCCTGGACAGCGTCCAAAACAATACGGAACTCGATTTCGACCTGTACCTGGAGAACTCCAAAAACGGGAACAAGCGCCTCTACCGGAGCCGGGACCTGGTCTTCCAGGACAAACACAGGGAGCGTCTTCTGGAGAACAACATCAGCGTACTGTTCATTTCCCGGGAAGACGTCAACAAGTACTACGTTTACGTGGAGTCCCATCTCGGAACACTGGTATCCAATCCGGATGTCGTGCCGAAAGAGAAAGCCTCGATCCTTTACGAAGCTTCCATTTATAGAATACAGCAGATCCTGGAAGAACCCGATCGTCCCGAAAACATCGAGCGCTCGCTTGTACTGGTGGATCACACCATCTACTTCCTCATCAACGAAGAGCGAGCCCTCGAGTCTTTTCTCGAAACCATGTCTTTCGATTATTCCACCTACACCCATTCGATGAACGTTTGTGCGTTGTCCGTTCTCCTGGCTCAGAGACACGAGATCAACGACCCGGAAACCTTAAAAATCCTCGGGATCGGCAGCCTTCTTCACGACATCGGCAAGAGCAAGATCAAACCCGAGGTACTATTCAAGAAGGGGCCCCTCAACAATGAGGAGTGGAAGTTAATCAAAGAACACCCGGCCATCGGCTATGATTTGCTGAAATCCAACCAGCTGATTCCCAAGCGTTCCTTGTCCCCAGTCCGCCATCACCACGAGCGGGCCGACGGGTCGGGCTATCCGGACGGTCTTCCGCAAGAGTCGATCGACATCCTGGCGAGCATCGTTCGAGTCTCGGACATCTTTGACGCTATTACCACCAACAGGTGCTACAAGAAGGCGGCCCCTGCCTTCGAGGCTCTCAACATTATGAAGGACGAAATGAAGAGCAAACGGGATAAGGAAATCTTCCACGATCTCATCATGCTCCTGGGACCCAAACGGAGCAAAGAAATGCTCCTCTCCCATTGAGGGAAAAGCAATGCTGAAGCCGACCGAGTTAGAACTACGCATCGGAAAGTTAGATGGGATCCCGGCCTTGCCAGCCAACGTGGAGAAGCTGATCACCTTGGCCCTGGACGAGGAGGCATCTACCGCCAAAATCGCCGAGTTGATCTCCCGAGATCCGGCCCTATCGGCCAAGCTTCTCAAAACCGTGAACTCGCCCTATTACGGTTTTCCGCAGCGCATCGGCACCGTAATCCAGGCGGCGGTCATTCTGGGGCTCTTCGCCGTGCGCAACATTGCCTTGAGTATCTCCGTCCTCGACCGCTTTCAGACCCGAAAGAAGCTCAAAAGCTACCTGCCGAAGTTTATGGAACATTCTATGACCTGCGGCGTGGCCGCCCGCCTTCTGTCCCAGGAAATGAATTATCCTTTTCCCGAGGAGGCATTCATGGCCGGGCTTCTCCACGACATCGGAATCCTGGCCCTGTTCGAGTGCGCTCCCGACCATTACCCGAGGGTACTTCACGCCGTGGCAGAAGAGCAAATTCCGTTGCCGGAGGCCGAACTGTCCTTGCTGGGGATGCATCATGCCCGGGCAGGAGAGCTCCTGTGCCGGGGGTGGGGGCTCCCCAACTCACTGGAGGTGGCGATCCGTAACCACCATAACCCAGACCTGCAGTGGAAGCAGGGAGACCCGGAGTCGACGTTCAACGCCTTGACCCGGCTAGCTGATCTGGCGGCCTATGCCCTCTCCGACGGCAAGGAGGGGAGAGCCGTGGGTGACTTTTGCAGCGAAACACACCGCCTTCTCGGTCAAAACAAGGAAGAAGCCATCAAGCTCCTGGAGACCATGGAACCCCAGGTCCAGGAGATGGGAAAATGTCTCAACATCCGCATCCCGAACCGCAAGGTGGATCTCAAGGTAATCCTGGCGGCCACCGACGCCCTGAGCAAGGCCACCCTCCAATATGAGCAGCGGGAAAAGCAGATGTCGGCCACTCTCAAGGAGATGAAGGGGACGGAGGTGCAGATCCTCCAGGAAAACGAACGGTTGCAGACCCTGTCCGATCTGGACGGTCTTACCGGCATCTACAATCACAGGTACTTCCAGGAGCGCCTCGTGGAAGAGATGGCGCAAGCCCGGACTCTCTCCTCTCCCATTTCTCTGGCCATCATTGATCTAGACCACTTCAAGAAGGTGAACGACACCTATGGCCACCTCACGGGAGACCAGGTCCTCCAAGAAACGGCCAATCTTCTTGAGACCGCGGCCCGGGACGTGGACGTGGCGGCCCGTTACGGCGGAGAAGAATTCGTCTTCATCATGCCCAACTCAGACATGAAGACCGCTTATGAAATCATCAGCCGCTTGAAAGGACGTGTCGAGAAACACCACTTCCAAAGCACCGGTCCCGTCCTTTCCGTAACGTTCAGTGCGGGAATTGCCACCCTCCTCCCCGGCGAAACGTCCAAGACCCCTCAGGAGATCATACAGGAAGCCGACCAAGCCCTCCTGCTGGCCAAGAAGGAAGGGCGGAACCGGGTCCGTATCGGTACCCGCAGCTCGACTTCGGCAAATCAAGGAGTCGGGACAAGCCACACTCAGAACCCAAAATAGACGAGGAAAACCTGCTTCCGTAGTCCAGAACGGAAGCCTTTCACTTGCCTCGGTAAACCGGAAGTTCGTATTGGGAAGTTTCCGGGCTTTTCGGGGAAAAATCGGAAAGGGAGTTCCCGATTTCTCCATTTCAGCCCGCTGTTTTTTGCCGGGGCCCCTCTTTCGCTAAAGTCTTTCAAACAAATGCCGATTGAAAATCAAGAGAAATCCCTTGGGAGGAGCGGGCCTTAGCTCAACCGAAGCGCAGTAGAGGAATTCTTCTTTTCCAGTTAAGGGGAACGCGATGATCGAAGCCGCCGAGGTAGAACTCCGGATCGGCAAGCTACAGGGAATCCCAGCTCTACCGACCAATGTAGAAAAACTGATAACACTCACACTGGACGAAGAAGTTTCCCCTCGCAAGATCGCCGAACTGATCTCCATAGATCCGGCTCTGTCGGCCAAGCTGCTCAGATTGGTGAACTCTCCTTTCTACAGTTTTGCGCAGCGCATCAGCACAGTAACGCAGGCAGTAGTCATACTTGGAATTTCTTCTTTACGAAACATCGCGCTGAGTATTTCCGTCCTTGATCTCTTTCAAAATCGGAGAAGACTCAGGTCCTACCTCCCTCGGTTTCTGGAGCACTCTCTCGCTAGCGGAGTGGCTGCGCGCTTCCTCGCCCAGGAAACCGATTACCCGTTGCCCGAGGAAGCCTTCATGGCCGGTCTTCTCCATGACATTGGAACCCTCGTGCTCTTCGAATGCCTCCCCGACCTCTACCCTGAGGTGCTCAACGAGGCCACCGATCGACAGGTGTCTCTGATGGAGACCGAAGTATCCATGTTGGGCATCCACCATGCCCGGGCGGGAGAGCTCCTGTGCCGGAGTTGGGGACTTCCCCGCTCCCTGGAGCTTGCCATCCGACACCATGGTGATCCAAATTTACAGTGGAAAAAGGGAAATCGCGAGTCCGACCTGATCGTTTTGACCCGGCTGGCCAGTCTGGCGGCCCGTGCCCTCTCCGACAACCAGGAAGGTGTCAAAATCAAGGCCTTTTGTCAGGAGATTGCCCGCCTCCTGGGACACACGGAAGAAGAGGCGCAGCAGATCCTTGAGACCATCGAGCCGCAAGTTCAGGAGATGGCCGGATGTCTCGATATCCGCGTCCCGAACTTAAAGGGGGTTTTCAAGGCAGTGCTGAAAGCCAGCCACGTCCTCGGCGAAACAGTGGTCAAATTCGAGCAGGGGAAAAAGGAAATGGGGGAAGCCATCGACGGGTTGAAATCGACGGAAAGGAGCCTGCGCAATGAAAACCAACAGCTCCAGAATCTTTCAGAGATCGATGGTCTCACAGAGATCTACAATCACAGGTATTTCCAAAAACGGATGTCGGAGGAAGTGTCCCGCGCTCTACGGCTTACCTATCCGCTGTCTCTGATCTTGATCGATCTGGATCACTTCAAAAATGTAAATGATACCTACGGCCACGTCATAGGAGACCGAGTTCTGAAAGAATTCGCCTCCCTTCTGAAGAACGGTTGCCGGGAATCGGACATGGTAGCCCGCTACGGTGGAGAGGAATTCACGCTCATCCTCCCCAATTCAAACTCAAAGGGCGCCTGGGGAATCGTCAACCGCATGAAGGAGCGTCTCAAGCATCACAATTTCGGTTGTACTCCACCGATTTCTCTCACCTTCAGTGCCGGTATCGGCACTCTTCTCCCCAAGGAGAAAGACAAGAGTCCCCACGAGCTGATCCTGGAGGCCGATCAGGCCCTTTTAGTGGCCAAGAAGGGGGGGAAAGACCAGATCTGCTTTGGCCCCGCCTCTTAGCCTTCTTTACTCGAGGCTACTGCGGGGCCGGGGACCCAAGAGGTGAAAATAGGCGGCTTGGAGAGAAACCACAGTCTTCGCGTCACAAATCTCGCCCCGGCCGATCATGGATAAAGCTTCTTCCAGAGGTTTTTCCCGAATTTCAAGAATCTCATCGACTTCATGGTTGACCGGGCAAGGCGTAAGATCCCGGCCCAGGAACAGGTGGATTTTCTCGTCACAGAACCCTGGAGTCGTCCAAATCATCCCGAGCTTTTCCAGATGCCCGGCCCTGTAGCCCACTTCCTCAGCGAGCTCTCGCCGGGCACACGTTTCTGGAAGCTCGCCCGGCTCAAGACGGCCCGCGGGAACCTCCCAGATATAACCGCCCGCTGCGTGCCGGTATTGATAGATCAGAACGACCCTGTTGTCGGGAAGAAGCGGCACCACGGCGGCGGCTCCCGAGTGATGAATGATCTCCAGAGTCACCGAAGACCCGTTGGGGAGGCGAACGACTTCCAGATCCAGGTTGACGATGCGGCCTCGGTAGACGGTCTGCACCCGATCACCTTCGTCGGACATCTCCTCTCCCCTATTCCAGCCTGACGTTCTTCTTAAAGTCGTAATCCCGGGAGAACTTCGCCTCGGATGCCATGATCCCCTCGTGTTCCTCTCTTTTCAAATCGGACACTCCCATTTGGACCGGAGCAAACCCGCTTCTCCCCGGTCTAAGCTCACAATTTCATCTGGCAGCCGCGACGGCCTTCACTTGCTGGAGGAGTTTGGGCAGGTCGTCGAGTTTGAGGGCATTGGGGCCATCGCTTAGGGCTTTGTCCGGGTCCGGGTGAACCTCGAGGAAGAAGGCGTCGCAGCCCACCGCCGCGGCAGCACGGGACAGAGGAGCTATAAACTCCCGATTCCCGCCGGAAGCCGAGCCGGCCCCTCCCGGAATTTGAACGCTGTGAGTGGCATCGAAGACGACGGGGTAGCTGAGTCCCGCCAAAATGACAAGCGAGCGGAAATCAACCACAAGGTTGTTGTAGCCGAAGGATACTCCGCGCTCTGTGAGCAGTATGTTTTCGTTCCCGGTGGATAGAATCTTTTCAATCACGTTCTTCATATCCCAGGGGGCCAGAAACTGCCCTTTCTTCACATTGATCACTTTTCCCGTGCGGGCCGCCGCGATCACCAGATCCGTCTGGCGGCAGAGAAAAGCCGGGATCTGAAGCACGTCGAGAACTTGGCCGGCTTCATAAATCTGGTCGGTTTCATGAACATCGGAGAGAACCGGAATTCCGAGTTCCTCCCGGACCCGTTTTAAAATGCGCAGACCTCTCTCCAATCCCGGTCCCCGAAAAGAACGAATGGAAGTGCGGTTGGCCTTATCGTACGAGGCCTTGAAAATCAGGGGGACCCCAGCCGCCCCTGCGATCTCCTTGAGACGGCCTGCAATTTCCAGGGTATCGTCCTCCGACTCGATGACGCAAGGGCCCGCAATGAGGACAAGGGGGCTTCCTCCGCCCACGATCAGAGGACCAACGGGTACTTGTCGGCTCACCAGAACTCCTCACTCCCTTTCAATGAGCGGTCAATTGTCGGTCATGGCCCGCCAGCCATCCTCTGGACTCCAGGGCTGCCCGGATGAATTCGCGGAACAGCGGATGGGGATAACGGGGGGAAGATTTGAACTCCGGATGAAACTGGCCGGCGATGAACCAGGGGTGATCCGGAATCTCCACGATCTCCACCAGGTCCTTCTCGATATAGACACCGCTCACGACCATTCCCGCCTGCTCCAACTGTTTGCGATAGTCGTTGTTGAGTTCGTAGCGGTGGCGGTGGCGCTCGGAAATCTCCCGCTCTCCGTAGATTCGTTGTGCCAGCGTGCCTTCCCGAATCCGGCAGGGGTAAGCACCCAGCCGCATGGTGCCCCCTTTGTTCTCCACCTGGAGCTGCTCGGGCATCAGATCGATGACCGGATAAGGGGTGCGGGGATCAAACTCGGTACTGTTGGCCCCGCGCAGTCCGCAGACGCTGCGGGCAAACTCGATCACCGCGCACTGCATGCCGAGGCAAATCCCCAAAAAGGGGATTTTGTGCTCACGGGCATGGCGGATCGCGGCAATTTTCCCTTCGATCCCTCTGCTTCCAAACCCTCCGGGTACCAAAACTCCTCCCATCCCGGCAAGAAGCATCTCCGGGCCTTTGCGCTCAATCTCTTCGGCGTCAACCCAATGGATTCGAACCGCAGACTCGTTGTCGATGCCGCCATGGGACAGGGCCTCCGTGAGGCTCTTATAGGACTCCTTTAGGTCCACGTACTTTCCGACGATGGCAATGTCGGCTTGATCTTTGGGATTGGACATGACGTTCACGATGCGCTGCCATACGGAAAGATCGGGTTCTTCGGTCTCCAGCCTGAGCTTCTCCACAACAATGTTATCAAGCCCCTCCTGGTGGAAATTCAGGGGAACTTCATAGATGAATTCCACATCTTTGGCCGTGATGACCGCCTTTTCCTCCACGTTGCAGAAGAGAGCGATCTTGGACTTGATGGAAGGGGGGAGAAAACGGTCAGCACGGCACAGGAGAACATCGGGCTGAATCCCGATCTCCCTCAGCTCCTTGACGCTGTGCTGCGTAGGCTTGGTTTTGAGCTCATCGGCGGTCTTCATGTACGGGACCAGGGTAAGGTGAAGGCAAAGGCAGTTTCCTCTGCCCATTTCCAGGCAGAGCTGCCGCATGGCTTCCAGGAAGGGGAGGCTCTCGATATCCCCAACGGTACCCCCAACCTCGCAAATGACCACGTCGGCCTGGTCCTTGAGCTTGAGGATGTGACTCTTGATCTCATCGGTGATATGAGGGATGACCTGGACCGTACCTCCCAGGTAATCTCCGCGCCTCTCTTTGGTGATCACGGAGAAGTAAACCTGCCCTGTAGTGATGTTGTTGGCCTTGGCCATACGAGCCTGCGTGAAGCGTTCGTAGTGTCCCAGATCGAGATCCGTTTCCGCCCCGTCATCGGTAACGAAAACCTCTCCGTGCTGGAACGGGTTCATGGTGCCCGGGTCCACATTGATATAGGGGTCGAGCTTCTGCATGGTGACCCGCAGCCCCCGGGACTCCAGGAGTGCCCCGAGGGAAGCTGCAGCCACTCCTTTTCCGAGAGAGGAGAGAACTCCTCCGGTAACAAAGATGTACTTGGCCATTCCCTGCTCCCTTCCTTTCATATTATAAACCAAGGAATTCTTTCCTCCCGATCCATCACACCGCCCCGGCCCGCGCCAAGCTCTGCTCGACCTTCTCGAGATCTTCCGGAGTATCCACTCCGATCGTATCCCGGGAGGCCTCCACCATCTGGATGCGGTAGCCCCATTCCAAAGCCCGCAGCTGCTCCAGCTTTTCACAAAGCTCTAACGGGGAAGGGGACAGGGAGGTAAAACGGATGAGGAAATCCCTGCGATAGACATAAAGGCCTATGTGCTTGAGCCCGAGCACCTGGCTCCCGACCCCTTTCGCTCCATCCCTCCGGAAAGGGATCGGAGCACGGGAAAAATAGAGGGCGTATCCGTCCCGGTCGATGACCACTTTGACCACGTTGGGATCTTCGTGCTCCCGGGGATCCGAAATCCGGTAAAACAGGGAAGACATGGACGCCTGAACATCCTTCTCCAAGGCCGCCACGGCCCGGTCGATATCCTTGGGATTCAGAAGGGGCTCATCTCCTTGAATGTTTACAACCAGATCACAATCGAGGGAGGGAACAATTTCCGCCA
>DATEAK010000356.1:0-2859 GCA_035288405.1 bacterium
GCCGCTGCAACGGACTCCCCTACGGTCAGGTAGCCCGACTCCAGTGTGAGGTCGAATTCCGCATCCCGGATCTCGCGCCCGATCTCCATGGCAGCCCGCTTGATACGATCCATTCCCTCTTGGAGTTCTTCTGCAATCATGCCCGAAACACTGATCCAGCCGTCTCCGAAGCGCGCAATCCTGCGGATAGCCCCCATGCTCCACTTGGATTTTTCGGCGGCGCCCGGCGCTCCTCGAGTGATCCCATGGTAACCGCCTCCCACCAGAATCTTAATCCGAGGCTTCTGTATAGGTTTTGGTTCCAGGATCACCTCACGGAGCTTGTAATACTTGCCCTCGAAAGTCACCTCCGGCTCGGTCCAGAGTTTCTGTATGATTTCCAGAGCCTCGACTGTCCGCGCGGACCGTTCCTGGTACTCCACTCCGAGATTACTGAACTCTTTAGGGATAAACCCGACTCCGACCCCAAGAATGACACGGCCTTCCGAGAGATGGTCCAGCGTCACGAGACGCCGGGCCAAGTCCACCGGTTGGTAAAGGGGCACCTGCAGTACGGCCGTGCCCATGCGGATTCTTTTGGTGCGGGCCGCCACCGCCGTAAGAATTTCCAGCGAGTCGAAAGCAAAAATGTCCCGGGAAACGATGTGAGGAAACCAGAAAGACTCGTAACCGAGTTCCTCCAGCCGCTCTGCAAATCGAGGCCTCACGGAGGCCGGTATTCCGGAGCCGATGGGGAGACGAAAGCCGATGCTGATCATACATTCTCCTTGTGACGCGTGTTCCCAAGCGCGATTTGGGGGACCGATCCTGCCCCCGCCGTTGTTCCCGGGAGAGAAGCCGCTCTATCGAACTTCTCACAACCCGATCGCGCCGACAGTTTTCTCTAATTTCAGAAGCGGCCGCACCTCATTGTGGAAGCGCTCGAGCTGGCCGATGGGATCCAACGATGCAATCATCAAAATGATCCGCTTGAGGGCCGGAACCATGCTCTCGTAACTCAACCACCCGTTGATCTTCTCTGCGATGAGTTCCGCAGGACCGAAATCCCCCCGCTCCAGCCAGGTATCCAGATCGGGGTTTCCTTGTACCTGGTAAAATCCTCCGGCAACTCTCGATCCATAAAAATCGCGAGCCTCCTGGCGCGCCGCGGCAGTGGACTCCCCTATGGTCAGGTAGCCTGACTCCAGCGTGAGGTCGAACTGCGCATCCCGGATCTCGCGCCCGATCTCCCTGGCAGCCTGCTTGATACGGTCCATCCCTTCCTGGAGCTCTTCTGCGATCATGCCCGAGAGGCTGATCCAGCCGTCTCCGAAACGCGCGATCCTGCGAATGGCCGCCAGGCTCCACTTGGATTTCGCGGCGGCCCCCGGCGCTCCCTGTATGGTCCCGTGGTACCCGCCCCCCACGAGAATCTTGATCCGAGGTTTCTGCACCGGTTTCGGTTCCAGAACCACCTCACGGAGCTTGTAATACTTGCCCTCGAACGTGACCTCCGGCTCGGTCCACAGGCGATTCAAGATCTCCAGCGCCTCCTCGGTTCGCCCACTCCTCTCCTGAAACGACGTTCCCAGGTTGTCGAATTCCTTGGGAATCCACCCCGTACCAACGCCCAGGATCAATCTTCCTTCCGAGAGATGATCCAGCGTCACGAGACGCCGGGCCAGGTCCACCGGTTGGTAAAGGGGCACCTGCAGTACGGCCGTGCCCATGCGGATTCTTTTGGTGCGCGCCGCCACGGCCGTAAGAATCTCCAGCGAGTCAAAAGCATAAATGTCCCGGGAAATGACATGGGGAAACCAAAAAGACTCGTAGCCAAGTTCCTCCAGACGCTCAGCAAATCGAGGCCTCACGGAGGCCGGTATTCCGGAGCCGATGGGGAGGCGAAAGCCGATATCGATCATGCACTCTCCTAGTAACGCGTCTTCCCAGGCGCGATTTGGGGGACCGATCCTTCCCGCCGTTGTTCCCGGAAGAGAAGCCGCTTTATTGGGCCCGCAAGATTCTGGACATTTCTTTGGCCAGATCCTCCGATGCCTTGGTACCCATGAATTCCATGGCCCCCGGCCAATCCGACCAGTTGAAAGTCTTGAGTCCCGCTTTTTGGGCCTCCTGGCTTAATTTGTGTTCGTACGAATCCGGGTAGAAGGCGTTCCCATTGCCGATCTCGTTCTCCCACATCCGGTGAGCCTCCGGCCCGGACATATAGGCGATCAGAAGCTTGGCCGCGTTGGGATGTCTTGCCCCCTTGCGGACTCCCAGTTGATGAACCGTCACGTAGGCAAAATCCAGGCTTTTGAAGCGGGCTGGAATCCCCTTCTTCACGGCCTGCTCATAGAGCGCCGAAGTGATCAGGATCATGGGATACTCTCCCACTGTATACCGGCGAAACGCGGCCGGGTAAGTATCCACCACGGCTCCGTTGTTCATCAGGGCCTTCAAGTCCGTCAGGATGCGATCGTTGCTGTAGATGCGCGCGTAGGCGCTGTAGAGGTCGGTGTAGGGGAAAATGACGAACTTCCCCTTCCATTTCGGCTTTCCCAGGTCGCTCAGCGAATTCGGCGCGTCTTGAGGGGAAATCACCTGAGGGTTATAGAGCAGTCCCACATGCCCTGTGTACACCGCCAGACTTTCCCCCCCAAACCGAACGACCTGCGCAGGCGTCCCTTCCGGCAGCAGAGGTCCCCAGTCCATTTTCTCCAGGACTCCTGCCTGGACGGCATCAAACATGTTGCTGTCCGAAGAGACGTGGAGATCGTAGGAAGGGGTCACCTTGGCCCGGAACTCGGAAATCGCCTGAGCGGTCAACTGTGGATAACTCCGGGCCGGAGTATAATTGATCTTCAGTTTGACCCCGTACTT
>DATEAK010000357.1:0-16673 GCA_035288405.1 bacterium
TGATCCATCCTTGAACGCAACCTCCTCGAAATTCTTTCAGCGGAAACATGTGACTAATAGACTCGTCATAGAGCCTGTGGATCCCTTTGATTTTAGCACTGCTGCCGAAAACTCCCAGTGACATATGCATGTTCTTTGGAAAGCCCCAGCCATAGCCGAAAGGAGCGGTACCAAAATCAAGTCGGATCTCACCCGGCACAACCCCTGGAATGCCCGAGGGAAAATCAATCTCCCCTTCCATGGCAATCCACGGATTGTGGGGAGGCCACAGGCCCAACTGCCTTCCGATGACACCAAGCGCACCATCAGCGCCAATCAGGTATTTTCCCTGGTAGGAGGTTCGAGTAGTTCGCACACGAACACTTTCAGATAGGGGCTCGAACCCGACCACTTCCTCTCCCAGAATAACCTCTACTCCATTATTCTGTGCCCGTTCACACAGGTACAAGTCAAAGCGCTCCCGCCGCACCAGGTAAGCCACAGTTTCGGGGGAAGACACGCGAAAAGAGTCTCTTCCTTGAAAGCTCACCATAACTTCCCGAATCCGCCCCTCGACCACTTCGTGGAAGCCATCTCCCAGGACCGCATCGATCCGGCTGGAGATGGCTCCTCCGCAGGGTTTATGGCGCGGCATGAGGGCTTTGTCCAAAGCGAGAACCCGCAGGCCACGTCGCGCACACTCGTAAGCTGCCGTGGCCCCGGCCGGGCCCAGCCCCGCTACGACGACGTCGTAAAGCATGGTCTCCTTTGCTTTAACCTTGAAGGCGGTGGAACTTTTCCATAAGCTCTTCGCGGGTTTCCTGGTGGTTGGGGTCAGGAATACAGCAGTCCACGGGACACACGTTGACACATTGAGATTCGTCGAAGTGCCCCACGCACTCGGTGCATTTCTCCGGATCAATCACATAGACCGGATCCGCTTCAGTGATCGCCTCGTTGGGGCATTCGGGCTCGCAGACAGCACAGTTAATACACTCCTCGGTAATCAACAGGGCCACCCGGGTTCCTCCTCTGAAGTAAAGTTTTCTATCCCCCCCAACCAAGAAACATTAATTTATCACAATCTCTTCCCGGAATGGTAGCACCTCTAGGATAGGAAATTTACCATCCCGACCGGTCCTATCGGCTTGTAGAATGCAACAAGCGTACCAAAGAGATTCCGATCTTCCCCCCTCCATAAATCGCAGAACCAGCTAGGCAGAGCCCCGCAAGTAGATCCCCAAATTGAGTATAAAACGTCTGCCGACTCCGATTCCGAATTTCCCCGGTAACCACAGCGGGAACGAAAATTTCGCTCTCTTCGAGGACCCGCCCCTGCGGGTCGATAATTGCCGAAATCCCGGTATTGGCCGCGCGAACCACGTAGGCACCGTTCTCCACTGCCCGAAATACGGCCATGGCCAAGTGCTGGTAGGGAGCCGCAGAGCGACCGTACCAGGCATCATTGGTAATATTGACCAGAAAATCAGCTCCTTTCTGAAAATAACGCCGGACCTGGGCCGGGAAGTAGACCTCATAGCTGATCGTAACTCCAAATTGCCCTTCAGAAGTTCGAAACAGGGTATATTCAGTGCCCGCCTGGAAATCCCCCACGGCACCTCGGACCATTTTGTCAACAAAGAACAGAATCTTTCGCAGAGGGACATATTCACCAAAAGGGACCAGGTGGACCTTATCGTATTTTTGGACAATCCCCTGACGCGGAGTTACCAGGAACGCGCTGTTGAAAAAGAGCGGCTCGCTGCCGGATCTGACATCCGGACTCCCCACCAGGAGGTAACTCCCGGTAGAGCGAGCAAGGTTCCCGAGCATCACCTGAGCTTGCAAATCGGCCCCCAGAACAAAGGGAACCGCCGTCTCGGGCCAGACGATGAGGTGAGCCTTCTGACTTGCCGCTGCCTCCGTGAGTTCTCCGTACGTCTTCATCGTTGCTTGCTGGTAGGCAGGGTCCCACTTGACCCACTGATCGATATTGCCCTGCAGAGCCGCAACTTTCAATGGAGTCCCGGCTTGCGGTTGGCCCAGCTCGATCCTGCCATAAAGGAGAGCAACTCCCAGAGCAAGTACGGCCGACAGAAGCCCCACCGCTCCTCGTCTCCACTGAGCGGGGCCAAGATGAATGGCGGAAGCCAATGCAGCATTAACCCAAACGATAATCAACGAAAGCCCGTAAAGTCCCCCGAGAGAGGCTAGCTGCAAGAACGAAAGATTATCGAACTGTGTGTAGGCGAGAAAGGTCCAGGGAAAACCGGTAAGAAGGTAGGTACGAACGAATTCCAGGGCTGCCCAAAGGACTCCGGCCCAAAGAATCCGTCCCAGAAGATTTTGGGGGCTAAGCCGAACCCACAGGAAGCAGAAAGCTCCCAGGTAGAGAGACACGTAAAGGGACAGGAGAACCAACAAGGAAAAACCCACAAGCCAGGGAAGACCGCCAAAGGAAATCATCGCGTAATTCAGCCAGTAAAGATTTGCCGTGTAAAACAATAATCCCGTGACCATGCCCAGGCGAAAAGCTTCTCCTGGACCGCTTGCGCGCTCGAGGCCATACAACAGAGGGACCAGGGCGACAAAAGCCAGGACTCCGCTCCCGCCCGGTGGAAAGCTCCAGAATAGTCCCAGCGCCGATAGCCCGGCGCACGCCCATTTGCAGGCTCCGCTTCGAAGCACGTGATGACTCGCTCTCAAGCTTGAGGTTGGACAGGTTAAGGACGTGGTGAAGAAGAGGCTTTCTGTTTGGCTTCGGCAATCCAGCCTCTGACCCGTTTGGCATCTTCCCCGTCAGGAATTACCTGCAGAAATTCTTCCCAGACTTTGACAGCCCCCGTATGGTCCTGCCTTCCCTGCTCCAGTGTAAGGCCTTTATAGTAAAGAGCCGCTGCGTAGCGGGGATTCAATTTGAGAGCCTTATCGTACGCAGTCATGGCCACATCGGAATGACCGGCCAGAGCTGCCAAGTAGCCCATGTAAGTGATGGCTTCGATGTTCTGAGGATCACGTTTGAGAATGGCTTCATAGGCCGCCTTGGCATTGGAGTATTGCTCATCGCCGATACTCTTGCGGGCCGCCTCCAGCATCCCCGAGACAACCTCCGGAGACAAGGGTCCTGAACTGGAGCTTTCGTTGACCTTCGTCCCAGGGCCTGGGATTTCCACCATGCCCTGTTGTCCCCCGGGAGTTCCTGTGAGAAATCCCCCGGTCATGGAGCCCCCTTCGTTTCGTGGCTGTACAGAACGGGTCAGAAAAACCCCCAAGGCCAATCCAAATCCCAACAGCACGGCAGCACCCAGGACCAGGTAACTGGTCCGTAATTTTCCGCCCTTCAAGGCCTCCAGCTCCCGTTTGGAGGGAGCGGGAGCCTGCTTGAGCTTTGTCCTGGGAGTCGATGGCGACGCCGCAGCTTTTTCGGGAGCTTTCTCAATTTCCTTCAGAATCCGGGCAGCCCGTTCTTCGTAATACTGCTTCAAGTCTTCGTAATCGGCGGCAGAAAGCTTTCCGGAGTGATAATCCAGCTCGAGTTCTTGGATGGCCTCGTAAAGGGAGTACTTCTCCTCATTCAGATTTCTGAGGCGAGATTCTTTTGCAGACAAATCCTGGGAAAGTCCAGTCTGCGCACGGGGATGCCCTGTGAAGATTGCCACTTCCTCCCGAACCCTGGTAAGATAGATGGGATCTACGGCCTCCGCCGGTTCTCCCGATTTTGGTCGGTGCGCCCAGCGCCGCAGGACCCAAAGTATTCCCCCCAAGCCAAATACCGCAGCTACGAATGGTAAGAGCCAGATGACCAGATTAAAACCTGTGCTGGTCGGCTTCAGCAGGATCCACTCTCCGTACTTGCTCACGAAGAAGGCCCGGATCTGTTCCGGACTTTCCCCCCTTTGCAGCCTCTCCCGAATCGCGTCCTTCATTTCCGTAGCCATCCCGGAAGGGGAATCATAAACGGATAGATTCTGGCAAACGGGGCAACGCAGTTCACTGGCAAGTTGCCGCACGCGTTCTTCTAAAGCTTCGTTGGTTTGAGCCGCCAGGACAGCCCCTGCCCACACGATGATAACTGCAGCGAGAACACCGGCGATCAGGTGGCGGCGGTGGGGCATCTCTTAGTCTCCCAGGAGTCTTTCGATCTGTTCGGTGATTGTTTTCATTTGAATCTCGCCGATATGCTTGTGGGCGATAATCCCTTGCTGGTCCACGAAGAAAGTCTCGGGAACCCCATACACACCGTAGTCCAACGTGAGCTTGCCGTCCACATCGGGACCATTGGGATAAACCTTGTTGAACCGTTTCATGAATGCTCGGGCATCTTCTTCCTTGTCCTGGAAGTTAACTCCGAGAATCACGACCCCTCTGTCCTTGTAGCGCTTCCAGGCCTCCCCCCAGCGCGGCGCCTCGTTGACACAGGCGGGGATGCACCAGGAAGCCCAAAAATTCACGACGACGACCTTGCCCCGTTCCTTCTCCAAGTCGAAAGTCGTGCCATCAAAGAGCTTGAGTTGAAACAGGGGAGCGGGCTTCCCGACCAGAGGGGAGGGAATTTCCCTCGGATCCCGGGTGAAGCCATAGGCGAGAACCAGGATGACCGGCACTGCCGCAAGGGGAATCAAGGTTCTTTTGAGTGTCTTGCCCGTTAGCGCCATGCGGTCAATCCTCCTCGTCACCCAGTCCCTGGCGGCCGAAGGGCCACACGGCCAAAAGCGTCCCCAAAACCAGGATGACCCCGCCGATCCAGATCCACGTCACCATGGGTCGCAATAACATCTTGACGGTGGCATGGCTGCCGTCCTGGGCAAACCCTCCCAAAACGAGATAAAGGTCATCCCTGAGTGACGTTCGAATGACAGCCCGACTGATGGGAGTTTGCTGGATCGGGAAAAACCGTTGCGCCGGACTCATGACCCCTAACGGGTGCCCCTGATTGAAAACCTGAAAGTTTCCCCAAACCCGGAAGTGAGTCGGCCACTCTCCGGCCCCCATTCCCTGGAACTGGACGTAGTAACGTCCCAGTTCAACGCCTTCTCCCGGCTTGAGAGTCATCTCCTTCTCACGGCTGTAGCTCATGGAGACGGCAATTCCCATAATGATAAGGACCACTCCCAGGTGGACGATAAACCCGCCGTAGCGCCTCTGGTTGCGTTCAAAGAGTGACGAGAGGGCTTGCAGCGCTCCTTCTCCCGCAATCCGATTGCGGGCGCGAATGGCCCGGTAAAATTCGAAAACGACCGTGGCCAGCACGAAGGTGCACAAAGTGATGGCAAGCAGTGGATAGAAGTCTCTCACATAAAGAATGGCGACAATAATCCCGACCACGAGAGCCGTGGCGCCGGGTACCAGAAAATTTCTGCGCAAATTATCGAGCGAGGCCTTCCGCCAGGCGATCAAGGGGCCTACCCCCATCAAGAAGACCAGGAAGATGAAGAGCGGTGCGGTCATCTCGGTAAAATAGGGAGCTCCGACGCTCACCTTGACTCCGCGGATAATTTCAGCAATCAAGGGATAGATGGTTCCCAACAGAATCGTAAATGTGGCTGCAACCAGAACGAAGTTGTTGAGCAGCAAAGTGCTTTCGCGGGAGACCAGGGAATCCAACTGGGGCTGGCCTTTCAGCGCGTCCCCTCGCCAGGCCAGGAGAGCCAAGGAAGCGATCAGAACGATTCCCAGAAAGCTCAGGAAATAGATCCCCACAGGCCCGTCCGAGAACGCATGCACCGACGATAAAACACCGCTCCGGGTAAGGAATGTGCCGAAGATGGTGAGGCTGAAAGCCATGACAATCAGCGAAAGATTCCAAACCTTGAGCATCTTGCGTCTTTCCTGGACCATTACCGAGTGCAGAAACGCCGTGGCGGGCAGCCAGGGTAGGAAAGCGGCATTTTCCACGGGGTCCCAGGCCCAGTAACCGCCCCATCCAAGGACGTGATAGGACCACCAGCCTCCAATCAAATTTCCGATCGACAAGAACAACCATGCCATGAGTGTCCACCGGCGGGTGACCCGGATCCAGTTCTCGTCGAGTTTCCCGGTAATCAGGGCCGCCATGGCGAAGGCGTAGGGAACCGTGAGCCCCACAAACCCCGCGTACAGAAACGGCGGGTGACTCAGCATGTTCGTATCTTCCAAGAGGGGATTCAGCCCCCGCCCGTCCGGGGGAACGGGAAATAGATGCTGGAATGGGCTGGCGACAAATGCAGCGATCAGAAGAAAAAAGGCCGACACGATGAACATCACCGAGAGTACGGCGGGAAGAATTTCCTTTTGGGAACGCCTGTGGATCAGGGCGACCAGACCCGTAAATAAGGAAAGCATCCAGATCCACAATAAGATGGACCCCTCCAGAGAGCCCCACAGACCGGTGATTTTGTAATAAACAGGAGTCCGGCGAGTCGTGTTGAACGCCACGTACCGGATGCTGAAGTCGTTGCTGACCAACGCGTAGATAAGGGCCACGGCGGACACGGTGACCAGGCCAAAGAGAGCCCAAGCCGCCCCGGTGCTGGTCGCTACTAGCCTGTCATTACGGGTGCGCAGAGCCACGGCGCTGGAGACAGCTCCCGCCACGGCGACGAGCAGTGCCGCAATGGCGCTAATTTCTCCAATTGCGGCCGTCATCGACGGTCCCCTGTGAGGAGAGTCTTGTACACTTCCTTCGGGTCTGGAGGGCTTCCATCTTTGTGAGGTTTGTACTCCTCGGAGTGTTTGGCCATGATCGTGTTGGCCCGGAATGTTCCATCCGGTTGTAAGGTTCCTTCCACGATTGCGCCCCTCTCTTCACCGAAGAGATCCGGAGGAATCCCCTGAAACAGAACATTGAGGGATTTCTTGCCGTCGGAAAGAGTGAAACTGACCTTCAGGGTATGTGGATCCCGGACCAGAGTTCCCTTTTCAACAACTCCCCCGACCCGGACCGCTTTGCCTTGAACAGCCGTTCCTTTGGCCAGAAGCTCCTGCGGGGTGAAGAAGTAAACCACCGCCTGTTGAAGACCCCCGAAAACGATATAGGCAATTGCGCCGAGAATGACCGCCAAGCCTATGCCGAGCTGTATTTTTTTCCTTTTTCTCATACGTCGTTATGCCTCGGTCGCCGCCGCCGTGTGGCAAGCTGCTGATCCAGCTGGTGGCTGCGGCGTTTCTGAAAGACTAAGTAGAGAACAATGGTACTCCAGGTAATCAGGTGCGCCGTCAGAATATACCCCCAGGGGTTCATGTTACTCCGTTAATCCTCCGCTCGCAGACGAGCGAGGATCTCTTTACGGTTTTCGAGAGAGAATTTCTTGGACAGCAAATAGGAATAAAGAAGCGTGAAGGCCAGCAGATTTACCAGCAGAGTAAGGAGCATTGAAGGTGCAATTGTCGGCTCTCCCATGCGCATGATCGTGGGCGGCTGGTGAAGGGTGCGCCACCAAACAACGGACTGATGTACAATCGGGATATCCAGAAACCCCACAATTCCCACTACAGCCGCGTATTTCCCTTTCCGGTTATCGTCGGACATGTAGGAGCGGAGCATGAGATAGCCAATGTAGATGAACAGCAGGATCGTTGTCGTGGTGAGCCGGGCATCCCAAGTCCACCACACCCCCCAGGTGGGCTTTCCCCAGATGGACCCTCCGACGATCCCTAAGAAAGTGAACATCACCCCGATTTCGGCCGACGAGCGAGCCACAAGGTCCCATTTCAGCGTTTTTTTCCACAGGTAAAGGATGCTGGCGACAAACACGACAAAAAACGCCATAAACGCCACCCAGATGGTCGGCACGTGAAGGTACATGATTCTCTGCACCTGCCCCTGCACTGCATCCGGGGGAGCATACAGCAAGGCCAGCAGCAACCCGAGCAGGATCGTCGAGAGAGACAACCAGCCGAGAATTCTACTCACAAACATTTCTCCTGCAGCATAAAACAAACCACGCGCTCCCTCTTTCTTTCAGCCATTTGGCTTCTTTGAAAGCTATGGAAGCTTGTGAATATTTTAACCATATCAGACGATTGTTCAATAGGACAACCCCACTATTTGGCTAAATCATTTTCATCAGATGCCGTGCCGGCGAATTTTTTTCTCCACAAATCAATTTTTGCCCGTCTCCGTTGGAACTCAACTTGCCAGAGAAGCGAAGGACCCCCGCGACCAGAAAGGTACTCACGACCGCCAAGAGATACATTCCCACTCCGACGGCAACTCCAGCCGCTGCGACGGCCCAAATGCTGGCCGCCGTCGTGAGTCCTCTCACGGTAGCCCCAGTGCGCAGAATCGTGCCCGCCCCCAAGAAACCCACCCCGGTCACCACCTGCGCCGCCACTCAAGCCGGATCCGACCCCTGACCGAAGCCATACAGCGAAGTGAGAGTAAAGAGCGTAGACCCGAGACATACGAGAATATGGGTCCTCAACCCCGCAGGTTTGTCTGATAGTTCCCGTTCATACCCCACCACACCTCCGAACAAGGTGGCCATCACGAGCTTCAAGACCATTTCAAGCTGGGGCATTTCCGGAAAGAGAATCAAGCCGCTCACTGCTCAGACTTCCAATCACTTTCCTCGGTGCCATCAGCCACCGCAAGCTTATTTGCCGTCCACGATCAGGGCCCCTTCCATCCCGAAGGTCCGATACAAGAATTCGTCGCAGATCACCCTGCAGGTTCCTGGTCCCGGAGGTTCAAAATCCACAGCAGCGGTTTTACGGGGAGGGAGTATGGACTCATCACATTCGGCCGTCAAGTTCCATTGAAGCGGGGTGATCCCTCCTCGACTTCCAGTCGCCACAACTCCCGAGCTGCTGCTCTTTCAACTGGTTACTTGGCCGCTTGTTTGGCCAGGTACTTTTCTGGGTCCTTTTCGAAAGCCGCCTTGCATCCCACCGCGCAAAAATAGTAGGTCTTGCCTTTATACGTCCAGATGGCAGCCGCTTTCTTCTCATCTACATTCATATTGCAGACGGGATCTTTCGCCATAGATCTCCTCCCTTCCCAACAGTGAAGCCACGTCTTACGAAGCCTTAGCTGCGCGGTCCCGGCGCCTGTCTTCCGGGAACGGAAATAAGGCTCTTTAGTTTATCACGCTGTTCCACAGTAAGCACAGCTTTCCCCTTTGCCAAAGTCTCAATTCGGGAATAGCGCAGGTCCGTGCTGAGCCGGGACATCTCTTCCAGCTTGTTCTTTACCTGAGCCAAGTCCACTGTGTCTACCTGCAAAAGGCGGCTCAGATCCATCTCAGCAATACGTAGATCCGCTTGTTTCCGGATCGCCGCACGCGCAAAGTCGGACCGCAGGTTTTCCAGAGAAGTCACCTGGTCGGGAGTTAATTGGAGCCGGTCCCGGTTTCTTAGAATAATCGTGACCCAAGGGGCCTCAGGACCCATATGCTGCTGCCACGTCGCACTTCCTCTCTCCCTCATTCCGCTGGATTGAGGTCTCGCCCGTTCCTGGGATTGTGCCAGGGAGGACAAGCCAATAGTTGCGATCAGCGCCACGACGATCGCCAGAATCTTCCCATGTCGCATAGAAACTCCTCCTTTTTGGAAAAACACCTTTGCAAAACCGTTACCTAAGCAGACACTGTAACCTTCAAAAAGTTCCCGACCCGGCGTGCCCGGAAGGGGCTCAAGCAGTTGACAATTTAGACTGGAATACATATTCTGATTTGGCCTAACTTCCCGATCATCCAAGGCCGAAGCGAACAGTTCCACCGATTCCAGGGGGGAATATCGTTCAATCAATGGAGAAAAGGGGAATCGATCCAAAACGTCGCCAGCGCCGTGACCATGAGTGACACGAAAGACAGCGGGAGAGTTTCGACGGGCCTGCCCCGACTGGACGAAATGCTGGGTGGTGGTCTTCTTCCCGGAACCCTTACCGTCGTATACGGGGCCACGGGAATCGGCAAGACTCATTTAGGAGTCACCTTCGCCCATGCGGGTGAAACCCAGGAAGGGAGAAGAGGCATTCTCTTCGACATGAACGGCCGCGGAGATTCCCAGCAACACCGGGGGTATGCGAAGCGATTGTTTGGCTGGCAGATGGAACCCTGGCAATACCATCCTACTTCCTGGGATCCCGCACTGCCGGAAGAGGACCGTGTGCTGGCCATGTCCTACTGCAACGAGTACACCGATACTGGGAAAGTGACCGACTTCCAGGAAGGCAGAGATGGAGATCGGGACTTTAGCTGGTCCTGGAAGGCGGCACACAACCAAAAATTCCGGCACATTCTCCCCTTCTTTTATTTCCAATTTGGACTGGGCTGCCGCCGTGTGGTGATTGACGGTGTGGAACCCTCGGGTTCCGGAGTGGAATCCATCCAATTCCATCTCTTTCACGAAATCTACGCCCGCGCGATTCACCAGGATTTCGACGTCTCGGCCGCGGAAATTTTGATCCCCGTCTGGAAATATCGGGACTTCATTCAGAAGACCGCCTATCAGCACCACCGCATCATCACGATGCTTCTGGCGACAACCGAAGAAAATGTTCTCGAAGACCTGGTCGCCCGCAGGGTCACCGAAGGAGATCCCGGCGCCCTGGCAAACACGATCATCCTCATGGGGAAGAAAATCGAGAGCGGCAAGGTCAGTCGAGTTCTCCATGTGGCCAAACATCGAGGCAGTACGTGCAGCGACGAGCTGGCCGAATTTCGGATCAACAAGACAGGGATCGAATTTCTTTCCTGAACGCAAGGGGGGGATATGAAACTTCGTCTGGAACACATTGCAATTCACTGCCCAAAGTACCAAGAAGCGCTGGAGTTTTACGGGAAATTCTTCGCCGGAGAGATCGGTCCCGAACGCCGGGGCGCGCAAGGATACTCCTTTCGGTTTATGAAGATGGATGGCGAGGAATGCTTGCAGCTCATGGACACCGCCGGAGAGATAGGCGTTCACCATATCGGGTTCGCCACGGACGACATTCAGGAAGCCTTGCGCGAATTTTCCGCCAGAGGCGCCAAGATCCTCCGGGAAGTAAAAACCCCCGAGGGAGTACTGCGAGGATTTTTCGTTGAGGATCCCAGCGGCCTGCAAATCGAAATCCGAATTCCCCATTGAGCGGGATCCACTCCCACGAAATTCGGGTTACAACGATTCAAGTGCATTGGCGTCCGCACCCGGATCCCGAGAGGACCAAAAGAGGCAGATGAGTCTCTACAAAAGTCGGATCGCTTCTCCCGTGGGACCCCTGATTCTCGTAGGAAACCGTTCACACGTGACCGCGATTCAGTTCCTGGATACCTCTTCGAAACTTCCGCCGGACCTCTCCTTTGCTCCGCCGGAGAAGCATCTTTCCCAAGAAAACCCGCTGTTGGAAGCCCGCCGGGAATTGGAAGCGTATTTTCGTGGAGCGCTAACGCTCTTCTCGACTCCCCTGGCACCGAGTGGAACACCGTTCCAGCACAGGGTCTGGGAGGCCTTACGCAAGATTCCCTATGGGGAAACCGCCTCTTACGGAGAAATCGCCCGCTGGATTGATACCCCCGACGCGAGTCGTGCGGTGGGCGCTGCCTGCCGGGCAAACCCCGTGACGATCATGATCCCGTGCCATCGTGTCGTCGGAAAAGGAGGAAATCTCACCGGATACGCCGGCGGACTCCGGATCAAGGAGTTCCTCCTGCGTCTGGAGCAACAGGACTTCAGGGCTCCCGCCGGCCCTGAAAACCGAGAATCGCGGAGGGATAGAAATCCATGAGACCCTTGCTCATTTTGCAGCATTTCGAACCCGAAACCCCAGGGATATTCGAGGATGTTTTGCTTGAGCAAGAAATCCCCTACCGGAAGATCAAGCTTTACGAAGGAGAACAGATTCCTGTTTCGCTCTCCCCTTATTCGGGACTGCTCCTGATGGGAGGTCCCATGGGAGTTCATGACGAAGACCGGTATCCCTGGCTTGTGGAAGAAGATCGAATGCTCAAGAAAGCTCTGGCCCAAGGCATGCCCATCGTGGGGGTGTGCTTGGGATCCCAGCTTATCGCAAAAGCAGCGGGAGCCCGGGTGACCAAAGGACCCCGTAAAGAAATTGGTTGGTACACTCTCCAATTGACCTCCGACGGAATCCGGGATCCCCTCTTTCTGAGATTTCCCCGGCAGTTCGAGGCCTTCGAATGGCACGGTGACATCTTTGATCTTCCCACTGGTGCGGTTTCTCTGGCCTCCTCAGAACTTTACCCTCATCAGGCTTTCCGAATCGGATCCCGGGCTTACGGCCTCCTTTTTCATCTTGAGGTCACCGAAGTCATGATTCATCAGTTTTGCTCTCTCTTCTCCACAGAGTTGCAAGAAGTCAAAGACTACATACAGGAGGCTTCCATTCGAGAACAGCTCCCCCGTCGAGTCTCCGATTTGCAAGTCCTCGCGCAGGAGAGCTTCACAGGGTTTTGCCGGCTTCTGACGGATCACTAGGGACGCCGTTACGCCAAACTTCAACCACACCCATTGTTTTCGAGAAGAAACGAAAAGAGCGGGTTTCAGCATCGATGGTCTGCAGCCGGGGCCCGTGTCTTTCCCTCCCGCACTTTCTGTGTTACACTTCAATTATTAGGCTTTCAGAGACTAGAGGCGATACGGTCTTACACCTTGAACGAAAGGTGTGAAAGGTCGGGAAGGGGGAATTGAGTTTATGATTCTTTATATGATGCAGTGGGATTTGCCCACTCAGAAAGCCAACCTCGATATCTACGCCAACAAAGCCCGCAATGACTGGATTCCACTAACTCTCAGTCACAAGGGGGTTCAGCAGTTCCGCACCTTCCGCAATCCACTGGAAACCACTCCTCAGGTGGCCGTCGCCATCGAGTTCGATTCTCTGGATTCCTGGCGCGCTTACATCGAATCCAAGGACTACATGAGAATCATGCGGGAGCAGAGAATTCTAGGCTGCCACAATTTTTCCAATCAAGTCTGGTGTACTTGGGAAATGAGAACGAGCTAGCCATGCCGCTTCGGGTACCCCTTGGGTGCAGGGCGTTTTTGAGTAGCATGGGTTTTGAACGAGCTATTTAGGATTTTCCTAGACGAATCCCCGGCGGCGCCTCTCTTCATCCAGGCTGATCACCGGTTCTTGGCGCGAGGCGAGCACCCGGTCCACATCGCCCAGAACCTGGGACACCCCAAAAGGCTTGGCGATAAGGAGATCGATGCCGTGGAGACTGGCCTTTTCAGAATCGATGTGATCCCCCCAGCCGGTCACTAAAATGACCGGAACGGATGGCTTCAGCTCTTTGACACGCCGACACAGCTCCCAGCCGTTCATCCCCGGCATTCCCAGATCCGTAATCACCAAGTCGTAAGCTTTGCCGGAGAAGAGATCCAGAGCTTCTTCTCCCGTTCCCACAGCATCCACCCGGTGATTTCCGGAAATCAGGATTTCCTTAAGCGTTTCAAGCACTGTAGGATCATCATCTACAATCAGGACATGGGCGCTGCGACCCTCCACCTCTCCTTCATTTGCCTTCTCTGCAAGCGAAGGAATGCTCTCCGGTGCCGGAGGTAGGGAAATAGTGAACGTGGTCCCTTCCCCGGGCCCACTTTGGACGCGGATTGAGCCGCCATGCCTCTGAATGATTCCCATAGAAATGCTGAGTCCCAACCCGCTTCCGGCGGATTCCCGGGTCGTGTAGAACGGTTCAAAGATTCGTTTCATGATTCCAGGCCTAATCCCTACCCCCGTGTCTCGCACCTCGATGAGAACCTCCCCCTGGACCCAGGCAGAGCGCAACAGGATCTCTCCTCCGTGAGGCATGGCCTGAACACTGTTTAAAATCATATTGGCGAGGACCTGGCGCAGATCCGAATCCCTCCCGAGAACCAGCGGGACCTCGCCGAGCTCGCAGGAAACTTTGATCTCTCTCTCCTCTTTCCGGGCTTCGGTGAACCAGCGAGGTCGGGTCTGGTTGATTGCATCCTGGACCACCTCGCGGACATCCACCAGACGGAAATCCCGCGCCTGGCGCTGGCCCGTGTACTCCTGCAAACGGCGCACTGCTTCTCTGCCGTCCAGAGCCGCCTTCTCGATCACTTTAAGTCCTTTTTCCAGTTGGACCGGATTCTGGAGGCGGTTTTGCAGGAGCTCTGCGTAGGCAAGGATGCTCACGAGAATATTGTTGAAATCGTGGGCGACTCCGGAAGCGACTTCACCCACAACTCGCAGGCGTTCGGCCTGCAGCATTTGATCCTGAGTCTTCTGGATCTCCTCGTAGGCCTCTTTCAGTTCTTGAAACAGGTTGGCATTCTCAATGGCCATGGCCACCTGCTGCGATATGGAAGCCAGGAAAGGCATTCTCCCTTCGGAAAAGATTTTGGGGTGAAGACTTAAAACCCCCATGACCCCAAGGATCTCGCCGCTGGCTTGCAAGGGGAGGAAAGCCAGCGACCTGTGCCCCATCTCGACCGCCAAGCTACTACGGGTCAACTTCTTATAGGACGGGTCATGAGCGATGTCCTCGACAATGATCGGAGAGTTTTCTCGAAACACTCGGCCAATCACCCCTTCTCCGACCTTGAAGCGGCTGATTCTTTCGATCTTCTCCGGAGGGAACCCCTGGTGAACCTTTAGCACGACCTCCTGGGTGGCTTTATCCAGCAGGCAAATGATACCGTGCGAAACTTCGCAGATCTCACAAGCTTTTGCCAGGGCCAGAGAGAGGACGTGATCCAAGTTGAGCGATTGACTGACCGTATTTGCCAAATCGTTCAGGGCAGTCAGCTCTGCCGTGCGACCTGCGACTTCTTCGGCAAGGTGTACCCCCCACTTTTCCTTTTCCAGCTTGGCATGGTGAAGCTTCACCCTCATTTCTTCAAACCGGCTCCCCAGATGGCCGATCTCGTCTTGCGACGGAATGGAAACGCGGGCTCCCTCGTAATCCTCGTGGGCAAGTTTATCCGCAGCGACCACGAGCTGGCCCACGGGCCCCACGATCTTTTTCCCGAGTCGTACAGCCACGACCAGAGCTACAAACATCGCGGCCAGCATCAAGACCCCTTCGAAAATCGACTTCTTCCGGATCGGCCCAAGGACCTCGGAGACCGGGATTCCCACGTTCACATACCAGGGGGTGCCCTTGACCTGGCTAAAGCCCGCGACGCGTGTAAATCTGTCAGTTTGGTAAGTGGCCCGGGCAATCCCGCGCCCCTCCCGCAGGATTTGCTGAACCAGAGGAGCTTCCGCTGGAATATACGTTCCAACGAAACCCTTCGGCTGTAAGCTGCGGGCCAGGATGAGACGCTGTTGATTAAACAGCGTAATCACCGAATTGGCCGGCAGAGAAATACCGCCCCAGGTTTCCTGGAGCTTCAAAGGATCGAGAAACGCCACCACAATTCCCGTGGGGTTCTTGGCCTGGTCTCGAATGGCAAACGATATGGGGATCATAACCCTGTGGGAAGACCATTCCAGTAGGGGTTCTCCCAAAACCGGCTCATTGCTCGCCAGTGCCTGGGAAAAATAGGAGCGATCCCCCACATTCTTGGGCACAGGGATACCGGGATCGAGTCCACTCCCACGAACATTTCCTGCACGGTCCGTCACAAGGATATTGTAGATGGCCGGAAAGGTGTTGTTAATCCGGATCAGGAAAGCATCTCTCGAAGCTCGGCCCTCACTTCTGAGAACTGGTACATCAGCGAGGAGGTGAACTAGGTTCTGGGTCTCTTCCACGAGGTTCTGGACTTGCCTGGCACTGGAATCGGCAATCCTCAGTACCTGGTCGTTTGCTCTCTGAGATGCCTCTCGGATGTCGTTTTGATATCCATAAGCCCACAGAAGGAAGAAAGGGAGAGAAACCCCCAGAATGAGAAGGGCGAGTTTCCGCTTGAGGCTAAAATGCACCAATGGCTCTTTCCTCACCTGTTCCCAGAACAAAGACCGGGGTTCCATCCACTGATACGATTCACTATATCGACACTTATGGGCCGGATAATTACACCAGACCCGTGTTATTGTCAAATTTTCCGGAAATCGAGAGGCCTCCGAAACCTTCCCGGCTTATGAAGCCAACAGGCCCTGGACCCAACCCATGGCAAAGTAGACCAGGAAAGCGAGGGACACCAGGTACATCACCCAGTGCACGTCTCTCCCCTTTCCTCGAGCCAGCTTGATAAACGTGTAGGTCACAAATCCTGCGCCGATTCCGTTGGTAATGCTGTAAGTGAAGGGCATGATGACCATCGTCATCAGGGCCGGAAAGCCCTCCTCAAAATCGTCAAATTGAATCTCACGCACGATGGCGCACATCAGAAACCCGACGAGGATCAAAGCCGGAGCCGTGGCTTGAGGAGGAACGACAGCAGCCAAAGGGGAGAAAAACAGGGCCAGGAGAAAGAGAACCCCTGTGACGACGGAGGCGAGTCCGGTTTTTCCTCCCTCGGAAACGCCGGCTGCGCTTTCGATGTATGTCGTGGCCGAGCTGGCCGAAGCAATTCCGCCAAAGGCAGCGCCCAAGGAATCGATGAGGAGAACCCGGTTCAGCCTGGGCAGATTTCCTTTGCTGTCCAGCCAGCCTGCTTTGCCGCCGATCCCGATGACCGTACCCATCGTGTCAAAGAAATCGGCCAGCATGATGGAGAAGATCGTCAGGGCCGCAGTTAGAACCCCGAGGTGAGAAAAAACCTGGAAGTTAAGCCCCTTGCCAAAGGTGGAGAAATCGGGCCACGAAACAAGCTGCGCCGGAATGACTGCCATGCCCGGCGTCGTGAAGGTCTTA
>DATEAK010000358.1:0-7451 GCA_035288405.1 bacterium
ACCCCCGCCAAACCCTCCTCCCCCACCGGAAAACCCACCTCCGCCGAAACCGCCGCCTCCTCCGCCGCCCCAGAACCAGGGCATGATTCCAAAACCACTACGCGGATAGCGATGTAAGCGAACGTCCCGCGATGACAGGGAGGCATATCGCCACGAGGACAAGAGACTATCCACCCAGAGAAAGAGCAGGATGGCCCCGAAAAACAGGAGACCGATCAACCCTCTGCCGCCGAGTGGGCCAAATCCCCGGCGCACCTGGGTTTTATACTCGCCGCGGGTCGCCGCCATAATCGCGTCGAGAGTCCGGCTGATACCGCCATAGAAATCCCCCTGGCGAAAAGCAGGGGCAAGCTCCTGGCGGATGATGGCGCCCGTCACACTGTCCGGCAAGGCGCCCTCCAACCCGTAGCCCACCTCAATCCGCACTTTTCGGTCTGCCATAGACACAAGAAGGATCACGCCGTTATCTTTTCCTTTCTGACCCATTTTCCACTTTTCGGCCACGCGGATGGAGTAATCCTCCAGACTGGCCCCCTCCAGATAAGGGATCAGGAGCACAGCGATCTGATTGCTGGTTTTTTCTTCGAATTCCTGGAGCTTTGCGTCGAGGGAAGCTTGCTGGCTCGGGGTTAGGGTGCCGGTGAAGTCACTGATTCTCCTCAGTGGGCGGTTCGGCACATCCAGGGCTCTGGCGGGTTCGGCAGCGAAGATTACGAATAGAAGCAAAAGAAGAGCAAGTCCCGGCCATCGTGAAGTGGACGACTTGAACAACATGATACCTTCTAGAATTTCACGGCGGGGGGTTTCTCGGCTCCGCGTTCCGCCTCAAAAAGGGGCATGCGCTCAAAGCCAAACCCCATGAAAAGGCGTCCAGGGAAGGTCAGGAGTCTGCGGTTATATTCCAGAACCGACTCGTTGAACCGGCGTCGTTCCACGCTGATGCGGTTTTCGCTCCCCTCCAACTGGTCCTGAAGGGCTAAAAAGTTTTGGTTGGATTTCAATTCGGGATAGCGCTCCACCACTAAAAGGAGACGACTGAGAGCTGTATCCATCCCTCGAGCCGCTTGTACTTGCTTCTCGACGCTGCCGCTCTGACGTGCCTCCCCCCATTGGCTGCGCAGTCGGGTGACTTCCTCCAATACGTTGCGCTCCTGGGAAGCAAACCCCTTGACCGTCTCAACCAGGTTCGGGATCAGATCCGCCCGACGCTGGTATTGATTCTGAACCTGAGCCCAGGCTGTTTTGGCTCCTTCCTGAAGGGAGACCAAGCTGTTATAAACGCCCACGGTCCAGAGGCCGATCACAAGAATGACACCGACGAAAATCAGCACGGGGAGCCACTTCTTCATGATTTCCTCGCCACGGTTAGTTTTCCACTCTCGGGGGCTGCAACATCTTCTGGATCTCCTCCATCGCCTCCCGGTTGCCACTGCTCTGGAGCCGGATCAACTCCTCGATCATGCTTAGGAACGCAGGATCTTTCAATTCCTGCATCAAAAGATGGATCACCTGATCCTGGCGGCGCCGATGCTGGCTGCGACGGGCTTGCGGATAAGCCTCCTCACCTTTCCTCCTCTCTTCCAGAAGGCGGATCGACATATCTACCAGAGCTTCGACCGTATCCTCCTCAACTCCCTTGAGAATCAGATCCTCCTGGCGACGAAATTGGCGGCGCCTTTCCTGAGCAAGGGCTGCAACACTTTCTCCCACAATCTCGCGCTTCTTGAGGAAAAAGGTGCGCAGCCGCTCGATCCCGTCTTTCAAACTCATGGCACCACCTTTGGCGAGCCGATGAACTGCGTTCCCAGCCCTCCCGAAAGGCATACTAAATGATTCCCACCCCGGTTTGCAACAAGGTTTGCTTTCCACGATCCGGTGCATCGCCGCGCCCGGCAGCCACTGTCTGCTTCATGATCGTGCCTGCCTTTTCCCTTGACCTCTCTATGCCGATCTGTTAAAGGGAAATAAACCTCCTGTTTTCCGAGGGTTCACTGTGAGTCAAGCGGTTCCGGAATATCTGCGGTACTGGGGACTTTCCCGGCCTCCTTTTTCCCTTACCCCTGATCCGGGAATGCTTTTCTTAAGCGCCCAGCACAAAGAGTGTCTGCTGCGACTCAAATACGCGGTGGCCTCTAACAAGGGAGGAGCACTCTTGGTCTCGGAGAACGCCGGAGACGGCAAAACCAGCGTGTTGGCTCGTCTGGTCCAGGACTTGAAGTCCGAGTACGACAATAAGTTGCGAACGGTCTTCATCGACCATCCGACGCTGACCCCGAATCAAATGATCTCCGAAATCGCCCGCCAGCTCGGAGTCACAGGATTACAGGAAAAAGTCTCGATCCTGAACGAACTCCGGGAACTCCTCAAGAAGCTCCACGACGACGGCTACAAAACTCTGGTGATGATCGACGAAGGGCAGATGCTCTCCCACCGCCCGGATCTTCTCCAGGAACTCCGGATCCTACTCAACTTCTACATTTCAGACGCATTCCTATTAACGTGCATCTTCTCCGGCCAAAAGCCACTGGAAGCCGCCATCATGGGAATGCCCGAATTCTGGCAACGAGTTCCCGTCCGCTTTTTTCTCAAGAACCTTAACTACGAGGACACCAGGGATCTCATTCGCTACCGGCTCAGCAAAGCGGGGCTTCAGGATCGGGAGATTTTCTCCGAGCAAGGGTACGAGGGGATCTTCCGATTCTCCCAGGGTTGCCCTAGGATTATATGCTCCGTGGCAGACTTGGCTCTAGTCATCGGATGTAGTCGCATGGTCAGAAAGATCGATTTCCCCGAAGTCGCCCAGGCAACCAACGACATGCAGCGCTCCGGCGAATCCTATTACTACTTCCAGTATCTGGAGTCCGCACGGGATTCGGAAGGGAACGGCAGCGATTTGGCCCCGCTGGATCCATCCCAGCCGGGCCGCTTCTGTCCCCAGTGTGGCTTCCCAACTCAACCCGGAAGCCGTTTCTGCGGCCAGTGCGGCAGCCCCAGGTTCGACGGACAACCTCCGCAATCCACTCCGCAATCTGTGGCAGAAACCGTGGCCCCGGTTCGGAATCTTAGCCCCCCTGGGGCAGGTATTGCCGCAACCCAAAGGATCTGTCCCGAATGCGGGGAGGCAGTGGAGAAAGGGGCTCGCCAATGCCCAGGCTGCGGCCATATCTTTCCAGTGCTCCGTTCCAAAGCCAAAGCTCAGAGTCTTCCTTTTCCGAGACCCCAGCAGCGCTCCAAGACCGCCGGGCCTTCTCATCCTGCGACTCGCAACGAATCGATCCAGGCTCTCCAGCCCTCGGTTGCCGTCGCCCAGGGCGTGATCCGCTGCAATCACTGCAGGAAAGACTCCCCGCAAGGGACAGAGCTGTGCCTGCACTGCGGCACGCCTCTCTTCATCCTGTGCTATCGCTGCTCGACCAAAAGCCCTCGCGGTAGTCTGGCTTGCAGCAAGTGCGGAATTTCATTGGTTAGCGAGAGTTCAGTGGCGGAAAAGGAGTTCAACGAGGGAATCAAGAAGCTGCAACTCAATATCCGACCCTTGAATGCCAAGTGGACGTCCCGGATCTCCCTCCTTGCTAGCGGGGAAAATCTCCTGTTTGTCCTTCCCCGGGGAGGGCTGTTCAGCGTCGGCGCCAAAGTTGAGTTGCGGCAGGAAACCAAGAAGCAGATCGACCGCCACTGCGGGCTGGCGGTGACTGCGCGTTCCATGATCCTGCTTCACCGCAACGACTCCACCTTTCTCCACTACAGTGAAGTAGAAAGCTTCCGCGCGGAGCAAAGAGGAGCCCGCTCGGCGAAAGATTTTAAAATTGTTTTGCAAGCCCGGGAAGGGTCCGTCAGCATCTTCCTCCCCTTCCCCCTGTGGAAATCCAAGATATTTTCCACCCTCCTCCGGGATCTCATCCGCTACAAGAACCCAAACCTGCGGGTCCTGTAAACAAGCCTTTCCGCGCCGGCTACTGACCCAGCAAGGCATAGACTAAAGAGTAAAAGCGGCGAAAGTCGGACCAATACAGCGAAACATCCTCAGTAGACGGTGAACCCGAAGCGCGCGGGTTTGTGTGTCCGTAAAATTTCAATATGGCCCAAGTAACCCTTCCTCGCTCGGCGAAGGCATTGACGAGCTTGACGCTCTCCTCGTAAGGGATCATGGAATCCTGTTCCCCGTGAGCAATGATTAAGGTGGCATCCACACGGGAAATGATTCGTTTCGGGGAGAGATCGTCCAGGTAGCGTTTCAGGCGTGGAGGCATCTGGTCCAGGAGACGTGAAACCATGGCCGGATCCCGGCTCGTAAGCAGACGATAGATCAGGCCTCCCTCCTCTCCGAGGCGAGAGGCCAAGTCTTCCACTTTTGCTTTTTCGTTGCGAAGCTTGCGGCGAGCGATCCTTTCCAGAAAACTGCGGTCTTCCGGATTTTCCACGAGTTGCAGGTTGTGGAGAACAAAAAGCCATTTCGCCGAGGCTGGAGGCGATCTTTTTATTCCGGCCTCTTCTCCCGGATAAACACCTGTGATCAAGTAGGAGACGACGCTCTTCAGATCGTAGTAGCCTCCAAAGATCACGATAAACTTGACCTTTTCCCGGATACGACGATCGGCGGCGGCGATCAGGGTCGGACCGGCTCCGTAGCTAAATGACATCATCCCCAGGCGGTCGGTGTCCACTTGTCGTCTGAGGGTTCCCAAGTAGTGGAAGGCATTTACGATTTCTTCCACATCCTCGATCCCCACACGGAAGTTGCGCATGCCGCGGAAATCGGGGACCATAACCACGAATCCAGCCTGGGCCAGGCGCCTTGCAAGCCATACGAGGCGAGGATCATCCTTTCCCGTGTCAATCAGCCCGTGGTTCAGAAGCAGACCCGGACGAACCCCCTGGACTTGGGGCCAATAGAAATCCGCTTCGAGTGTTTTGCCGGAAATTTGGATGAGCCGTCGATCCAGGATCGGAGCAGGAGTCACCTTGCCAAGGAAATCACCTTCCTCAGGGCCCCGGATAAGATCAATGGAAAGAAGCAAGCTGTAGAAAGCTCGCCTAGGATCGCCGCGGCTGCACCCAGTTAGAGACACTGCCAGGACCAAACAGGTCAGGAATACCCCTAGATGGCGAGTGCAGGAGAAAGGGAATAGCGACATTACGAAAAATCCCCATCCTCCCCCTTTTCGGTGAAGCGGCAATACTCAATGAGCCTATTGGGATCTCTGCGCCATTCGGACTCCCAGAGCTGCGCAAGAATGAGAGCGGGACAAGCGCCACGCTCCGAGATCAGGTGAGACAATGGGTCCAGGTAGATCCTCTCGTCATGGTCCTTTTCATCGACGACTGCCTGGCGGCGCAGCCCTTCCAGGCTGATCCTGAGCAACTCATTCGTTAAGTCCAGAACCTGCTTCCCCCGGATTCGGGCCATGAGGGCTTGTCGGCAGATATCCCGGTGGAGTTCCAGACGTTCCTCCCATGTCCATGTTCGCACCAAATCCCAGGCAGCTGCCCGCGCTGCGGAATCGTAGAGGATCCCTTTCCATAAAGCCGGAACGGCCATCACTAAGCCGGGTCGTTGGCTGTCAGCTCCTCGCAGTTCGATATAATCTTTGAGGCGGACCTCGGTGAAAATGGTTGTCAGGTGAACTCCCCAATCTTCCAAAGTGGCCTGACACCCTTCGTACCCTTCCTCCATATACCGGAAAAAGGGAATTCCGCCTGCGGGAATATAATGCCCTTCCCGCTCGATGAAAATCATTGGCACCGAGGCCGCGAAGCGGGCGTATTCTTGAAACGAATAGCCATTCTCGAGGGTCCCTCGGAGCAGACCGCAGCGATCCGGGTCTGTATCCGTCCAGATATGACTCCGGTAGGTCATGTAGCCGTTGAGTCTACCTTCGGAAATAGGAGAATTGGCAAACATGGCCGTCACCAGGGAGGTGACTCCCATGGCCACTTTCAGCTTCTCCATCGCGTCTTCTTCATCCTGGTAATCCACTGCAGTTTGGACCGTCGCCGTCTGCTTCATCATGTCGTGGCCTAGAGAGCCCTTTTCCTTCAAGAAGCGGGACATAACCTGATAGCGCCGTTTGGGAACCCAAGGCACCTGCTCAACACTTCCCAGAGGCCGCGCTCCGAGACCCAAGAAAGAGACACCGAACTCCTGAGCCAGTTTGCTGAGTTCCCGGCGATGTTCGGAAAATTCCTCGTAGACCATGTGGAGATTGGGGTAGGGCTTGCCGCTCAACTCGTGTTGGCCGCCAGGTTCCAGTGTGATGCGAGTCTCCCCGCGCACGAGCCCGATGATGTTGTCTCCTTCCGAAATGGGCTCCCAACCGAAGCGGCGGCACATGGCCTGCAAGAAAGCTCGAATCCCCCGGTCTCCCTCGTAAGAAACCGGGTCTCCGTGATCAGACTGTACCCAGAGCTTCTCGTTCTCAATCCCCACCAGAAATTGGCTGGGAGGCTTGGAGGCACCGGCAAAATATTGGGTAAGTTGGGCGAGGTTGAGGGTAGAACCCCTCGACTCCATGAAGCCCCCTTCCGCAGGCAACATCCGTTTGGCAAGCAAAGTACCACTTCATCATAGACTTCCCCTCTACTCCCGTCAAGGAAGTCCAAAGATTGACCTAGTAAATTGGTGAATTTACCTCACTAGCCAAAAAGGTTAATGATTCCTATATTCAATATCAGTCCAAAAGGTCCGGTTCTTTAAGAATGGGACCGAGCCAGAGTTAGGATGATGAGAGGGGAAGATTGGTCCCTTCGGGAATGATTTTATGCAGTGTCACGGCAGCGGAGAAGTGCTGGTAGCGACTCAGGATGATCAGGTCATCCTCGTGGGCAATCCCAATGTAGGCAAGAGCGCCCTTTTTGGCGCCTTGACAGGTCGGTACGTGACCGTTTCCAATTATCCGGGAACCACGGTCGAATTTACTAAGGGTACTCTCCTTCAAAAAAGCCAGCGCCTCGTTCTCATTGACACCCCCGGAATTCAATCCCTCATCCCTTTTTCGGAAGATGAGCGGGCAACTCGCGATATTCTGCTTCGAAGTGGGCCCCAAAGAGTCTTGCAGGTAACGGACACCAAGAACCTTAAACGCGGTCTCTTTCTTATCACTCAACTGGCCGAGATGGGTGTCCCCTTGGTCTTGAGTCTCAACATGGAAGACGAGGCTCGGGGCCGCGGACTCTTCACAGACTCCAGCAAGCTCGGCGAACTCCTGGGAATCGACGTGATCAACACCGTGGCAACCCGGCATCAGGGAATCAGTTTGCTGAAAGAGGCCTTGGACGCTCCCCGGGTTCCTCGCCTCCGAGTGGTCTACCCCGAAGCGATCGAAGAAGGAATTGAGCAGCTCGAAGCCTTGCTGCCTGAGAGATCCCTCTCAAAACGATCCCTGGCTCTGATGCTTTTGGCTGGGGACCGGACGCTGGAAGAGTGGCTTGTCCTCCACTCTTCTCCGGAAACC
>DATEAK010000359.1:0-14077 GCA_035288405.1 bacterium
GGCGATTTCCAAAGCTTGTTCCCCCGTATCGGGTTGCGAGATCAGCAGGTCATCGCAGTTGACGCCCAGGTTCAGGGCATAGGATGGATCCAAGGCATGCTCGGCATCGATGAAAGCTGCTATGCCGCCTGCCTTCTGAGCCTCGGCGATGACATGCAGAGTCAAGGTGGTTTTCCCGGAAGACTCGGGTCCAAAGATCTCCACAACCCGGCCGCGAGGAATCCCCCCCACTCCCAGGGCCGCATCCAGGGAGATCGAACCTGTGGGAATCACGGCGATGTCGGCCATGGCATCTTCGGAACCCAGCCGCATGATGGCCCCTTTGCCAAACTGGCGCTCGATCTGACTGAAGGCCAGGTCCAGGGCTTTCCTCTTGTTGTCCTTGGTGGCGTCCATTTTCTTTCTCCCCTAAGACTTCTCCGCCGTTATTCCCTCAGGCCCCTCCTGGTTCCCTCCCAGTGGAACCGACCCCAGCAATGCATATTCAGCCCCCGCCGGCGTCAGCGTGCTCCGCATCAGGTCCACAGCGCTGACCTCGAAGATTCCCCCATGCCGTCTTTTCTCCGTATGCAGAAGCCGGATCAGTTGACCCCGCCCCCGGGAGGCTGCCACTCGGCCCATGGTCAGATGAGGGGAGTACTCCCGGTCCTCGGGCTCAAATCCCAACTTCCGAAATCCCTTATCGAGCTTTTCCTGGAGCCGCTGCAGTTCACCGCTGGCCTCCTCTAAGCCCATCCAGATGATCCTCGGGTAGCGCGCATTGGGAAATGCGTCAACCTCCGTGAGCTCCAGAGTGAACGCAGAGGCGCCACGGGCCGCTTCCACCATGACACTGCGAATCTCAGCAATGCGTTCCTCCTCGACCTCTCCCAGAAACTTCAGCGTAACGTGGAGCCCTTCCGGCCTGACCCAGCGGACGCCGATATCGGCGTGACGGAAAAGGTCCTGAACGCGCGCCAGCTCCTGCTTGATATTGGCAGGGATGTTAATCGCGACAAACGTCCGCAGTGTGGAGCCCATCTTAGTTGAGGGGTAACCCCCCTGTCAAATGCTCTTCCAGAAGAGTCAAGGCCCGCTGCGCGGCTCCCTGTTTCACAGCCGACCGATCTCCGGGAAACAGACCGTGCTCGACGTGAGCGCCGTCCCCCGAGGCCAAGGCAATGAAAACGGTCCCCACGGGCTTGGCCGAACTCCCCCCCGTCGGCCCTGCGATTCCGGTAACGGCCAGACCTATATCCACCTTTGAGCGATCCCTTACCCCTCGCGCCATGAGTTCGGCGGTGCGGACACTGACCGCCCCAAATTCAGCCAGTATGCTCTCCGGGACACACAGAAGATCGATCTTCGCCCGGTTACTGTACACGATGAGCCCGCGTTCCAGATAGGCGGAACTTCCGGCAACATTGGTGAGCCGATGACAGATCAGGCCCCCTGTACACGATTCCGCTACCGCCAAGCTTAACCCTTTTTCCCGGAGTAATCTTCCAACCCGTTCCTCTACATCCATCTCGCCACCCCTTCCGGCAGCCGGCCCATACCATGGAGAATCCCGTTGGCGATAAGTCCTGCCAGGAGGTCATCGGCCATCACGCCAAATCCTCCGGGCAGTTTTTCGAGAGAGGGAATCGGTTTCCAGATGTCGAAAATTCGGAAGAGAATGAACCCCGCGACCACGGTAAAAAAGGACAGCGGAACCAAGAAGAGGCTCAAAAGCATCCCGGCCACCTCGTCAATGACGATGCACGGAGCGTCTTTGCACTCGAGCAGGATCTCTGCCCGCCGGGAGATCTCGACTCCGAGAGCAATTACCCCCACTGCGATGACACCGAAGGGTAAGGTCCCTAGACGGGACAGAAGCAATGCCAAAGGGACCGCCACGGCCGCCCCGAGGGTTCCCGGTGCCACCGGACTCAAGCCCACCCCTCCTGCGGTAGCCAGCCACAGAATCACTTTCTCTCGAAAACCAAGCCGGTCAGTAATGGGCCAGCCTCTTCACCCAGCGCGCCCCTTCCCGCCGGACCCAGGCATCGGCCTCCAGCAGGTCGTTCAAGGATGGGGTCTGGACTACCTTATGCTGCGCCATCATCGCCTCGACGACTCTGGGAATATCCGTAAACCCGATCCTCTCTTGGAGAAATGCTTCAACGGCAACCTCGTTGGCTCCGTTGAGAACCGCCGGCATGGTCCCTCCCTGACGCAGAGCCTCGAAAGCCTGCGGCAGGCACGGAAATTTCTCCGTATCGGGAGAGGAAAACTCCAAGCGGCCGATCCGAACCAGATCCAGCGAAGGAAGGTCGTTCGGGAGGCGCTCAGGATAACTCAGGGCGTAGGAAATCGGGATTCTCATATCCGGAATTCCCATTTGCGCCATAACGGAGCCGTCCACGAACTCGACCATGGAATGGACCACACTCTGAGGATGGATCAGGACGTGAATTTTTTCGATATCCAGTCTGAAAAGCCAATGTGCTTCAATCACCTCCAGCCCCTTGTTCATCAAGGTGGCGGAATCGATGGTGATCTTCTTCCCCATTTCCCAATTGGGGTGCTTGAGGGCCTCCGCCGGAGTAATCGTTTCAAAAAACTCTGTCGCCAAATTCCAAAAAGGGCCCCCGGAGGCAGTGAGGATCAGGCGCCGCACGGTGGCAGGATGCTCCCCATTGAGGCATTGAAAGATTGCGCTGTGTTCGCTGTCGATGGGGATGATGCGAGCCTTCCCCCGAGCTTCCCGAATCATCAGTTCGCCGGCAATGACCAGGACTTCCTTATTAGCCAGAGCCACATCGATACCCGCTTGCAGCGCTGCATGGGTCGGCAGAAGACCTATTCCACCCACCATCGCCGACACCACCAAGTCCACATCCGGGTACGTCGCTGCTTGAATGAGTCCCTCAACTCCCTCAACCACTTCGCATCCGGAGCCGTCCAGGCGGCGCCGCATTTCCCGGGCGGCAGAGCTGTCTCGAACCGCCACAATTTTGGGGTGGAAGCAGCGGACCTGGGATTCCAGCAAATCCACGTTGCTGTTTGCCGTGAGTCCCACCACTTGAAACTGGTCGGGACTGCGCGCAACAATATCTAGAGTACTGATCCCAACCGACCCGGTAGCACCTAAAACGACAATCCGTTTCACGTTGCCCTCAGCTCAATCCCAGGGGGTAGCGGATGTAAAAATAAAGGAGCGGGGCGGCAAAAAGGAGACTGTCCATCCGATCCAGGACACCCCCATGCCCCGGGATGATCCCCCCTGAGTCCTTGACCCCTGCGCTGCGTTTGAGCATGGATTCCACCAGATCTCCGAGTTGTCCCGAAACGGCCAGAAGAGAACCGGCCGCCAGCCAATGACCTCCTCCCATTGCGGGCAGGAACCAGATTGAGGCGCCGTACGCGGCTGCCAAACTCCCTCCGAACCCGGCCACAGCTCCTTCCACTGTTTTCTTGGGACTGATTCGGGAGGCCAGTGGGCGTCTTCCCAGAGAGCTTCCCACGTAATACGCAAAGGTGTCTCCTATCATAATCACCATGAACAAAAAGTAAAGGAAATGGTGCCCTTCGGGGAGACGTCGCAGGGCGATCAGGAACCCGGAGAGCCACCCTACGTACAAAATACCCCAGAAAGTCCCTCCCAGCCTCTCTACGACACGGCCGTGCTTTTGCGGAGAAAGCAGGTGTGCCACCGCCAGAATCAAGACCACCCAGGTGAGAGCCATTGCGGGAGGCCACTCCCTGGTCAGCGCAAAACTAGCCGTCACCAGAGAGCCCAAGAGGATGCCCGCCTTCCCCCAGCAAGAATTTCCCGCACCGGCGGACAGCGCATAGAATTCCCAAAGCCCGGCTGCGGCTACCGCCACCACCACGGCAGCGAACGGCAAAACACCGCCATACTCCACCAACAGGTAGAGGAGGGGAAGAAGAATCGCAGCGCTGACGAGCCGCCGCACCGGCTAATCCCCACTATCCAATTGTTCCGGAGTGTATCCGAAGCGTCGCTGTCGGTGCTGATAGGAGAGGAGAGCATCCAGAAGGTGCTCTGCCCGGAAATCGGGCCACAGGACTTCCGTGAAGTAAAACTCCGTGTACGCAACTTGCCAGAGGAGGAAATTGCTGATTCGCAGCTCCCCACTCGTGCGGATGAGCAGATCCGGATCGGGCAGGTCCGCGGTCTCCAAGCTGCCGGCGAAGAGCTGTTCGTTGATCTCTCCCACCTGGATTTCCCCAGCCTGAACTCTGAGGGCCAGACGGCGGGCGGCCTCCGCGATTTCTTCTCGGGCCCCATAGCTCAGCGCCAAGGTCAGCACCATTCCGTTGTTCTTCCGGGTGCGGTCTTTGGCGGAAGCGATCTTTTCCTGAACGAGGTCAGGAAGAGCCTGAATACACCCGATCGTGTTGAAACGGATGTTTTCCCGCTCCATACGATCAATCTCCTTGACCAGATGCTCATCCAAGAGAGCCATGAGCGCCTCAATCTCGAACTGAGGGCGTTTCCAATTTTCACTCGAGAACGAGTACAAAGTAAGAGCTCTAATTTCCAACTGGCGGCAGTTGTTCACCAGCTCTTCCACGGCTTTCATGCCGGCCCGATGTCCCATCACACGGGGCAAACGCCGGCGTTTTGCCCAACGTCCGTTGCCGTCCATGATGACGGCGATGTGGTCGGGAAGATGAGCCGAATCAATCCGGGACAGTTGCTCTGGGGTCAACACAGGATCTTCTCCTGCCAAGGTCCCTTAGGACCCGAGCCCCGATTCCATACTGTGGCAGCAATGGGAAGAGAGAAAAGGTAGGCCGCCCAACCGGGGATCCCCGCTGTCCCCCTAGACTTCCAGAACTTCTTTTTCCTTTTTAGTCGCGATGGCATCGATTTTGCCGATGTGTTGATCCGTAAGCTTCTGGATTCTGTCCTGCGCCTTGCGCAACTCGTCCTCGGAGATCTCTTTATTCTTTTCCAACACCTTCAGGCTCTCGTTGCCTTCTCTGCGGATGTTGCGCACAGCAATCCGGGCCTCCTCCGTCATTTTCCGTACCACCTTGATCAGATCCTTGCGCCGTTCTTCGGTCAGAGGAGGAACATTGATCCGCACAATCTTGCCATCATTGCTTGGCGTAAGGCCCAAACCGGACTTTAGGATCGCCTTCTCTATCTCTCCAATCAAGCTCTGATCCCACGGTTGGATGGTGATGAGTCTACTCTCAGGGACGGAAAGAGTGGCCACTTGATTCAGGGGCATGCTGGAGCCGTAGTAGTTCACCGTGATCCCTTCTACCAGAGCCAGGGATGCCCGCCCGGTCCGGATTCCTGCCAAATCTTTCTGCAGAACTTCCGCGGAACCGGTCATCTTCCGATCCACGTCCTTGAAGACCTTGTCGGTCGCGCTATCGGGCATTGTTCGCTCCCTGTACGATGGTTCCGATCGGTTCCCCCTCCAGAACTCGGCGCACGTTTCCGTGGACCTGCAAATTAAAAACGATAATCGGTAGGTTGTTATCCATGCAAAGCGAGATGGCCGTGGCATCCATGACCTTGAGCCCCCGCTGTAAAACATCGATATAACTTAAGTCCTCGAAGCGCTCAGCCGAGGCCACTTTCATCGGATCGGCGCTGTAGATTCCATCGACCTTGGTTGCCTTCAGGATCACCTCGGCATTGATTTCCATGGCTCGCAAGGAAGCTGCGGTGTCGGTGGTGAAATAAGGGTTCCCGGTGCCCGCGACAAAGAGGACCACCCTGCCTTTTTCCAGATGTCGGATTGCCCGCCGCCGGATATACGGCTCGGCGACTTCATGCATCTCGATCGCAGTGAGAACTCGAGTGTCGACCCCGCGATGCTCCAGGGCGGCCTGCAGAGCCAGACCGTTGATGACTGTAGCCAGCATTCCCATGTAATCGGCCGTGGCGCGCTCGATCTTGTATTCGGTTCCCTCCAGCCCCCGGAAGATGTTGCCACCGCCGATCACAATGGCCACCTGGGCTCCGAGATCCCGGACTTCCTTAATCTCCTCGGCAATAGAATGGATTTGGGACGAATCGATGCCGTAGCCGCGCTCCCCGGACAGTGCCTCTCCACTCAACTTGAGGAGGACTCTCCCGTATTTCAGCACTGTCTGACTCCTCCGAATTCAATCATCCAAGTTTTGATCGAACCGACCCGTAAGGCTCACGGTCCTGCTCCCTGTGTGCACCGCAAAGCTTTTTTGGGGAGCTGTGAGCCGATTTAACTTCCTGCGCGCTTCCGCGCAGAGGTTCATCAGCTTCGGCCCACCTGAAAGCGGGCGAATTGCTTGACTAGTATATTTTCGCCAATCTGGGCGATTCTTTGAGAGATCAGGTCCCTGATGCTCACATCGGGGTCTTTCACGAACGGCTGCTCCAGCAAGCAGACTTCGGAATAGTACTTTTCCAGCTTGCCCTCGACGATTTTATCGAGAACCTTTTCGGGCTTCCCCGATTGGCTGGCCTGCTCCCGGTAAATCTCCTTCTCTTTCTCCACGACTTCCGGGGAAACCTCGTCACGGCTCAAGTAAAGAGGACCAGCCGCCGCAATATGCATGGCCAGGTCTTTGACCAGTTCTTGAAACTGGGGGGTGCGGGCGACAAAATCCGTCTCACACCCTACTTCCACAAGAACACCGATCTTCCCACCGGCATGTATGTACGAGCCCACCAGCCCCTCGTGAGTTGCCCGGCCCCCTTTTTTTACCGCTGTGGCCAGCCCCTTCTTGCGCAGGTAGGAGATGGCCGCTTCCATGTCCCCGTTGGATTCCGTGAGGGCTTCCTTGCATTCCATGACCCCAACACCCGTTTTTTCCCGCAGGTCCTTGACCATTGCTGCTGTAATCGTCATGACTCAACTCCCGGATAGAAAAGGAAATAGCTGTTCAGGCATTGGTTTCGGCGGGGGCTTGGCTTGTCTCGACCTCATCTTCGGCTGCAGCTTCTACCAGAGACTGGGACGTCTCTTCCATGCCGACGGTGGAACCGACCACCGCGCTGTAGCGGGCGCGCCCTTCAATGACCGCATCGGCAATCGTGCTGGTGATCAGGCGAATGGATCGGATCGCATCATCGTTCCCGGGGACCACATAGCTAACTTCATCCGGATCGCAATTCGTATCCACGAGGGCGATCGTGGGGACCGAGAGCTTGCGGGCCTCGCTAAGAGCAATGCGTTCCTTCTTGGTATCGACGATGAAAACAGCCCTGGGAAGACTGTCCATATCCTTGATGCCCAACAAATACTTCTCGAGCTTCGCCCTTTCCTTCTCCAGTTGGATGCCTTCCTTCTTCGTCAGGGACTCAAACGTCCCGTCTTCTTTCATGCGCTCGATTTCTTTCAGACGATTGACGCTCTTGCGGATCGTACTGAAATTCGTCAGCATGCCGCCCAGCCAACGCTGGTTCACATAAAACATCTGGCAGCGAGTGGCTTCTTCATTGATAATTTCTTGGGCCTGTTTTTTGGTGCCGACAAAGAGGATGGAGCCCCCTTCCGCAGTCACGTCTCGGGCAACCTTGCATGCCTCTTTGAGTTTGCGCACGGTCTTTTGCAGGTCGATAATGTAGATGCCGTTTCGAGCTCCAAAAATGTACTTTTTCATCTTTGGATTCCAGCGCTTGGTTTGATGCCCGAAGTGGGTGCCCGCTTCCAGAAGCTGCTTCATTGTAATCGTGGCCAAACGTTCTCCTCCTCCGTACCTTGTCCCTCCTCTAGAACAATTCTAAAGAGGTAACCGCTGCTGGCGGTAACGTGTAATTTTTTATTATTATCTATTTTGGCCGATTTTAGCAAGGACAAAATCACACCCTAACTACGGTAAGACGCGTTGATTCGCACGTACTCGGTAGACAGGTCCGACGCCCACACCACCGCCTCGCCCGATCCGTGGTGCAGGTGGATATGTACCTCTATGTTCCGATTTCTCATCAACTTCCGAGCTTTGGCCTCCTGGGACGTAGGCAGAGGCTCTCCCTGGCGGACCAAGTAAAATTTCCCGATCGACAGATCCACACGGTCCGGGTTGAAACGGACGCCCGCATTTCCAGCCGCAGCTAGAATCCTCCCCCAGTTGGGATCTTCCCCAAACAGAGCCGTTTTCACCAAGGGCGAATTGGCAATAGCCATGCCCACCATTTTGGCCTCCGCATCCGATGGGGTGCCCCGCACGTTCACTTCCAAGAACTTCGTAGCTCCTTCGCCATCCCGCACGATCATCTTGGCTAAGTCCAGGCAAACTTCCAGAAGGGCTTCTTTGAACTGCCTCCCGAAGGAATTCCTTTCAGCGATCTCCGGAGCGGCGCCTTTCTCACCGGTAGCCAGCAAGAATACGCAATCATTTGTACTCATATCTCCGTCCACCGTAATCCGATTGAAGGAATTCTCAACCGTCTCTCTCAGAATCTTCTGTAGAACCCCCGGGCGCGCGTACGCATCGGTGGCCAAAAAGCACAGCATTGTGGCCATTTGAGGGCGGATCATCCCTGAGCCCTTGGCAATTCCTCCGATGGTCACCGAATCACCTGCTGATTCCCAGCGCAACGCAGAAAGCTTAGGCCATCTATCGGTCGTCATAATCGCCTCAGCCGCCTTCTTTCCCCCGTTTCTTCGCAACTCTTTAACCAGAGAGGGCGTGGCAGTGAGTATGCACTTCATGGGTAATCTCTTGCCTATGACACCCGTAGAGGCCACCAAGACACGCTCCGCAGCAATTCCCAGATTGGAGGCCGTCGCCTCTGCCATTTTTCGGGCATCTCGGTCACCTTGCAGCCCCGTGCAGGCATTCGCATTACCGCTGTTAGCCACGATGGCCCTGATCTTTCCACTGTGGATCTGTTGCCGGGAAAAGCGCACCGGTGCCGCCTGGACCTGATTCGACGTAAACACCCCTGCTGCCGTTGCATCGCGCTCGCAGAGGATCAGGGCAAGGTCCAGGCCCTTTTTTTTGATCCCGCAATGGATACCAGCCGCCTTCACCCCGGGGACCGCTGTGACTCCGCCGTTGAGACGCTTGAGACCTTTAATCATGAAGGATTCCCTATCTCGATTTCTGGGAAAAGGGCAGCCCCTTCCAGCCGTTGTCTTTCTTCAAAACCAAACATCAAGTTCATGTACTGGATCGCGTGCCCAGCCGAGCGGTCAACAGAGGACTGGACGCCCTGCACCCGTAGGTGATTCCAACAGTCTCACCAGAAAGGCCAGAACACCCAGGCAGCCAAGTCCCAAAAAATTAAGGAAGGTCCGTTGACCTTCCTTAGGGAACGAGCAAAATCGACCAGAAAAATCTACCGTTTCGAGAACTGGAAACGTTTCCGGGCCCCTTTCTGGCCGTACTTCTTGCGCTCTTTCACCCTGGAGTCCCGAGTCAGAAAACCCGCTCTCTTCAAGAGTTGCCTTAAACCCGGATTGACAACAAGAAGCGCCTTGGCAATGCCATGCTTAATGGCCCCGGCTTGCCCTGAAAGTCCACCACCTTCCACTGTAGCCCTTACATCAAACTGTCCCGATGTGTTTGTGACCTCGAATGGTTGCTGAATCTCCATCCGTGAGGTCTCGCGGCCGAAGTATTCTTCTACAGAACACCGATTCACCGAAACGGAACCCTGGCCAGGTAAAATCCACACCCGTGCCACCGCGCTTTTTCTCTTGCCTGTCGCGTAATAATTCGTCGTGGTCAAAATTCACCTCTCTGGGATTTCAAAGTTCAATCATCTCGGGTTTCTGGGCCTGGTGCGGATGATCGCCGGCCGGATAAACCTTGAGCTTGCCAAAGAGCTGCCTGCCGAGACGATTCTTGGGAAGCATCCCACGGACGGCCTCTTCGATGATTCGCTCGGGTTTACTGGCCAAGACCTCCTCCACGGTGGCGGAATGCAACCCCCCCGGATATCTCGAGTGGCGCATGTATTTCTTGTCCTGGAGTTTATTTCCTGTCAAAACCACCTGGGCTGCATTGATGACGATGACGTGGTCACCCGTATCCAGGTGAGGAGTGAAGGTCGGTTTGTTCTTGCCACGCAAGATCTTGGCTACTTCACTGGCTAGACGCCCGAGAACCTTCCCCCTGGCATCAACCAAATACCACTTTTTCTCTATTTCGGCTACGTTCGGCGTTACGGTTGCATACACCCTGTAATTCTCCCAAAAAATCAAAGACTTGCGAAGGACCAAGCGCAGGCAAATGCTACAGTGGTCAAGGCAGTCTGTCAAGCAAAATCTACTCTTTTTTGGCCGCTACGGAAGGGCCGTTGCCAAACTTCCGAGGGGCCACTATAATTCCGCACAACGTCCGCAGCGGAAACGCGCCGCAGAGGAACGACCCTATGGAAAACTTCAGTCAAGTCACGATCCTGATGGCCCTAGGCGCCGGGCTCTTCTCGTTCCTTTCCCCCTGCGTACTCCCCTTGTTCCCCTCCTATCTGTCCTTCATCAGCGGGGTCTCTCTCGATCAGATGCTTGCCCCCAGCGACCGAAGTCGGGTTCGCAAACGGGTGATCTTCAACTCTGTCCTCTTCATCCTGGGGTTTTCAGTGGTCTTTATAGCTCTGGGTGCCTCGGTAACCCTCTTGGGGCAAATGCTGCTCAGGTACCAAGTTGTGCTGCGAAAAGCAGGCGGGATTCTCATCGTAGTCTTCGGCCTTTACATGATCGGCCTGTTGAAACTCCCCTTTTTAGCCCGCTACCGGCAGTTGACCATCGAGAAAAAGCCGTCGGGGTACCTGGGCGCGTTTCTGGTGGGATGCACATTCGCCATCGGCTGGACCCCTTGCGTCGGGCCCATTCTCGGGTCCATCCTTTTGGTGGCCAGTACGGCTCAGGATACGAGTCGCGGGATCACCCTTTTAGTCTCGTATTCCATGGGATTGGCTATTCCTTTTTTCCTGGGCTCACTGAGCATTGAGCGGTTTTTGCCGCTCTTCCAGCGCTACCGCAGGCTCATTCCGGTCCTGCATACCGTGGCCGGCTTGATGCTCATCGTCGTGGGCGTCCTCCTTTACACGAATTATATGACCCGCCTGAACGGCTACGCGTTGCAGTTCACTCCGCGCTGGCTCTTCGAACGCCTGTAGCGAGCGAATTCGGGCTTCGACCTCACATCTCCTGAGCGCTGATTTCCGGCGACGTAAAGCCGCTCCGGCGTTATTCTTCGACCACGTACTCGAAGGTGAGAAAACAGATCACCACAAAGATCACGTCGAAGACGCCTAGCAGTTTGAGCCAGTCGGCCGCATCGCCCAGGGGATCTCCGGCCAAAACCTTTCCGGTAGCCTTCACAGCTGCAATAATCACAGGAACCGCCACAGGAAACAGCAGAATCGGCAACATGACCTCGCGGGTCCGGGTGTTGACGGACATGGCGGCAAACAGGGTGCCGACGGCGGCAAAGCCGATGGTGCTGAGGGCCATCACCACAACCAGGCGCAAGATGACCTCAAAGAGAGGAAGATTCAAGAAGGCTGCGAAAACAGGGAAAGTGAAAATTTCGATTATTCCCATGAACAACACGTTGCCGATCATCTTGCCCAGGTAAATAGCTCCTCGGTCGATAGGGCTGAGCAGGATCCCCTGCAGGCAATCATTTTCCTTTTCTGCCATGAAAGAGCGATTCAGCCCGAGAACTCCTCCAAACGTAAAAGCAACCCACAAGATTCCTGGTGCCAGCTCTCTCATTTGCTGGCTGCCCGGATCGAAGGCAAAGGCGAAGATCAGCGCCACCAGAAGGGTGAAGACCAACAGGCTTGTGATGATCTCCTTGGTGCGGAGCTCCGTCGTGATGTCTTTCCAAAGAATGATCCGAATGAGATTTAAGTACCCCATCCGATTTTCTCTCCCACGTACTCGTAGTAGACCGATTCCAGCTCCTGAAGCCCGATGTTTGCAGCTCGCTCCTGGTAAACGATCCTTCCGGAGACCAAAATGGCGACCCGGTCACTAATCTCAAGGCCCCTACCCAGATCATGGGTTGTGAGAATGATCCCCTTGCCTTGCCGCCGAACGTCCAAGAGGGCGGCATTGAGGATTCGTACGGCGTGCTGGTCCAGGCCCGTGTAAGGTTCGTCAAGCAGCAAGACCTTGGGGTCGTGAAGAATGGCCCGCGCGATGGCCAGCCTCTGCTCCATCCCCCGGGAAAAAGTGCGCACCGGATCGTCTTTGCGTTCCTCGAGCCCCACCATGGTTAGAAGCTTCTCGACCCGTTCCTGTGCCCCGCTGCACCCATAGAGGGAAGCGTAGAAATGCAGGTTCTCCCGAGCCGTGAGACCCCCGTAGACGAAACTCCGGTGGGCAACTACTCCGATTTCCCGGCGCAGGTCTTCTTCTTCCCTGCGTAGATCGTGGCCGGCGATGCGAACGATTCCTTCGCCGGGTTTCAGTAAGGTAGACAAAACTCGGATCAGGGTGCTCTTACCAGCACCATTCGGGCCGAAGATCGTAAGAATCTCGCCGGCCCCCAGATCCAGATTGATGCCCCGCAGGATCTTGCGATAGCCGTAAGAACGGGTCAGTCCTTCGATGTGCACCAGCGGTTCCGGTCGCTGTTCCCTCTCCATTCCAATTCCCCTGCCTAACGATAGCCTCCCACATCATGTTCTCTAGGAGGCGAAAACTCCGGCATGATGCCACGCCCTTCCCCACGCGTCAACACAGATCGGCATTCAGCGGTCAGCACTCAGCTATCAGCCAGACATTCGGAGCAGAATCCGGAACATCGGGATACGGAAGCTGAATGCTGACGGCTATTTAATAGTGGAGCAAGCTATCGACCGGAGCATAGTCATCCGTCAAGACAGGGACATCGTCCATGGGCAGGGATGTTTCCAAGAGATTCTCCGAGGTACTGCTCAGGTAATAAAAAATTCCGCCGCGGCGGGACAGCTCGTGAGATCTGGCGATGAGTTCGGGCTTGGAAGAACGGACCGGATCACGACTGGCAACGACGATGACATTTTGTTCAATCTCTCCACCCACGGAGATATCGAAGCTCACAGGAAACACATAGACCTGAGGAAAGACGATTTTCAGAGTCTTCACCATGGAGCGCAGCATGGAACTCCTCTCCCCGCGCAGCGCACCGATGATGTTGGAGACCACGACCCCACGCGTCGAGACCTTTCCCGCGAGCTCACGGTAAAACTCCACTGTGGTTAGATGAAACGGGATGGATTCGGCGAAATAGGCATCCAGGAAGACCAGATCGTAGCCTTGCTTGGAATTCAGGATGTAGAGTCGGCCATCCTGGGCGCTGACCTTCAGCTGGCCGTCCGGTCGGAAACCGAAGAACCGTTCAGCCACCTGCACGACTTCGGGATCGATCTCCGCCACCTCGACCTTCATCTTGGGAACTTCATCCCGGTATTTCTGAGGAATCGAGCCGGCCCCCAGCCCCACGATCAAGGCGCGGCGGGCTTCGGGAGCGAAGAGGGAGCCTATAGTCATGGCCCGGGTATAGGGAAGATGCAAAACCTTCAGACCCTTAATGTAAATAGAACTCTGCTTGGAACGATCAAAAAAGAGATGGCGGGAGTCGCCCTCGTCGATGACCCGGATCCGATGGTAAAAAGAGTCCTTGGCAAAAATCTCCTTCCCGGTTGCAGGCAAATCTCGCTGCAGCAAAACCCCCGGACTCACCCCGAGAAGTGTAACCACCAGGGCCGGAATACCTAACACGAGCAGTCCCTGTAGCGAGCGGCGATGGCCAACCATGATCAGCGCGGCCAGCACCAGGAGGGTCGCCCCCAAACTATAGACAATCGCCTCCACCCCCAGAATGGGAATCAGGACAAAAGCGGTAAGAATCGTACCCAGGATGCTGCCGCAAGTGGAAACCGCGTAGAGGTTCCCGGCAGTGACCCCGACGCTTGTCAAGGCCGTGACGCTCAGACGCACAGCATAGGGGGAAACGGTCCCCAAGAAAATACTCGGAAGCAGGAAAAAGAGAGAGCTCGCCAAAAGCGGGCTCAGCCGACTGCCGAGCTGACTCGAGGCAATCGCCCGACTGACACTCGGGTAGAGGGTCGGCAGAACCACCACGGCGGCCCCGGCAATACCGATCAGAAGCGCCAGGGTCACGAACCGGGGACGGCGGG
>DATEAK010000360.1:0-3132 GCA_035288405.1 bacterium
CCCAATACGCCTCTGGTCGCTACTCCAGGTGTCACGCCCATGATTCCGCCCAGGGCGTAGTGCCCGCCTCGCGGGGCCACGTGATGGTGTAGCCCTTGCCGCCCAGACAGAGGAGCACTGGGCCGGAATCATGGGCGTGACACCTGGAGTAGCGACCAGGGGCGTATTGGGCGATGAACCCCTGGGAACTATTCCTGGCCAGGTTCCAGAAGAAAGTCCGGTGGCCCACACCGCGCTGGCCGTCCAGCGGCAGCTCCACGTGGTCGGCGTCCGGGATGATGTTGCCGTAGTTGCGGGCGCGGCCGGTGACCGGGTCCTTGCCCAGGCCCTGCTCCTTGAAGTAGTCCTCGCTGGCGTCGTACCGGTCCTTGAACTGGTACGGGTTGTTAAACAGCGCGTCCTGGGTCCGGAACAGGTGGAAGACGGGCGGCGCGTTGGTCGCGCCCAGCAGCAATGCGGGGCTGGAGGCGGCGTTGATGAATCGGTGCCAGGTGTTCAGCGGGGCGGAGAAGAGGCTGCCCGCCTGCCACTCGAAGGTCTGCTTTTTGTTGGGATTGTCGTCGGTCCAGATCTCGGTGGTGCCGCGGCCCTCGAGCACGTAGAAGATCTCTTCGTACATGTGCTTCTCGGGGGTGATGGCGCCCGCTCCGGGCACCTCGATGACGTACATTCCCTGGAGCCCGCCGCAGCCGCTCAGCTCGAAGAATGCTCCCTGAGCGCCCATACGCTTCCAGGGCCCCAAGGTCAGGTCGCGGAGATCGTAGAAACCCACCATGCCGCGATAGATGGGTACACCCTGCTCCTCCATGTAGGTCTCATAGGGAGTGGCCTGACGTACCCAGAGCTTGGTGCCAACGTAGTCTTCCCCCATATCGTATTTCCTCCTTCGGCAATGCATCGCAAGTCGTGGTGAAGCGAACTCTGAGATGGCGCGGTTCACAACCGCCTGTTGATCTGTTCCTCGATCCGCCTACGAATTTGAATCCTATCTATAACACACCACACAATTCGTGGCTCAAAAACATTTCCTTGTAACGCATCCGTCCATAGGGTCGGACAAGCTCAACACCGTAATCAGGCTGTTTTTGATTGGTGCTGAAAAATAGTTAAGCCTTACTTTTCCGATTCCCTGTATCGGCGATTCAATGATCAGCCCAACGACTTCCGCCTCTGCCACGACTTATGCTTCTCTCTGGGGACCAGAGGCAGGTGGTGTGGAATGAAAGCCTGCTCCTTAGCAAGAACGTCCTGGAGGCGGGCTTGTAACCCGAGGCTGGAAAAGATGAATTTGCCCGCGGATTCCTGATAGAGTACAATTTACAGACGATCCAACTGGATGGTCCCTCAGCTCTATGATCTGCCCGCGAGACCATGGAAGGGAGCAATGGTTGGATTCAAATCCAGCGTACGGAAAAGGGACGGATCCGCGTCTCTTTGATTCCGAAAGTGAAACCCTCCGTGTCTCCTTCCTCTAGGAGCCAAGTGAGATTGATCCGTCGTCCTGTCGTATTTTGTGGGCCCCAACAACTTGAAAGGGAAGCAAATGGGAGAAGCAAAATCGGGGGATACGGTCAAGGTTCACTACACGGGGACGTTGGAAGATGGGACGGTGTTTGACACCTCCTTTGGAAGCGTGACGCTGGATGCGAACCATCCTTTGGCCGGGAAAGGCCTGACGTTTGATTCTAATCTTCTGGAGATCGTTTGACCGTTTTGCGGTAGGACCCAAGGACGTTTGCCGGATGAAGAGGGGCATGCTGCGCACCTGAGGGGGTGGAAAGTGACAGGTCCAGGACCCAAAAAGTCTAGTGAAGACCGCATCGATGCGGTCTTGCAGTTTTGGTTCGGCGGAGTCATCGACAAGGAGACCATTGGCGAGCGTGTCCGCATCTGGTTTCGGGGGGGAGAAGAATTCGACCAGTCCATTCGCGCGCAGTTTGGAAAAGAGGTGGAGCACGCCGCGGCAGGAGAGTTTGACCACTGGAAGGAAACACCCTCCGGGCGCATGGCCCTCATTACTCTCCTGGACCAGTTTTCTCGGAACATCTACCGGAATACACCACGGGCGTTCGCGAATGACCCAAAGGCACAGGAACTTTGTTTGGAAGGTTTGCGGGCAGGCGTCGATCGAACCTTAGGCCCCTTCCAACGCTCGTTTTTCTATCTTCCCCTCGAGCATTCCGAGGACGTAAATCTGCAGGATCTAAGTGTCCAGTGCTTCCAGGCATTGCTGGATGAAGCAGGGGCGGACTGGGAAGAGACTTTCAGGTCCTTTTGGGACTATGCGGTCCGGCACCGTAATGTGGTAAGACGATTTGGCCGATTTCCCCACCGCAATGAAATCCTGGGCCGGGCCTCGACGGCAGAGGAAATTGAATTCCTCCGGGGACCGGGAGCGCCCTTTTAGCTCGGCTTTCCGGGCACGCTGGGAACCCGGTGGAGCAGAAACTCCTGGGGAAGAGCGACTCTCTCTGCTTCCTTCTTCGGTTCCTTTCGGGCCAGCAGGTGTCGAGCGATTACCAGCCGTTGGATTTGATTGGTCCCTTCGTAGATTTGAGTCAGCTTTGCGTCTCGGTAGAGTCTTTCCACGATCGATCCCTGAAAACATCCGTAGCTTCCCAGAATCTGCATCGCGTCGGTGGCCACTGTAACCGCCATGTCGGAGGCATACATTTTGGCCATCGAGGAGTATTTGCCCGCATCGGGCGGGTTTGACTGCAGGCGCCTGGCGGTCTCGGTCACCAGGCAGCGGCAGGCCTCCACCTTGGTAGCCATGTCGGCCAGCATGAACTGCAGGCTTTCAAGATTGCCGATGGGCTCGCCGAACTGCTTGCGCGTCTGCGCGTGCTTCAGGGCATGATCCAGGGCTCCCTGGGCAATACCGACGGCCTGGGCGCCGATGATGACCCGGGACTTGTCAAACGCACGCATGCACGCCTTGAACCCAGTTCCTTCCTCGCCGAGCAGGCAATTCTTTTCTAGCGAAACATCCCGGAACTGGAGGTTATTGATGCCCGTTCCTCGCATCCCGAGGATCCCTTTCAGAGAGGAACCTACATGGATGCCCGGGAGATCCCGATCGATAAGGCATACACAGATCCCCTTGGATCTCAGGGCCGGGTCTGTGGTGGA
>DATEAK010000361.1:0-3058 GCA_035288405.1 bacterium
CGATAATCATCCGGCTCTTGCCTGCCTCACCCTGGCGCACAGCACCGCCGGACACACGATTACCACGATTGAGGGACTCGCCCAGGACGGCGTCCTTCATCCTTTGCAGGAAGCTTTCTTGGAATTGGGAGCGGTCCAGTGCGGCTACTGCACTCCGGGGATGATTCTCACGGCCAAGGCCCTCCTGGATGAAGAGCCCGAGCCCAGCGAAGACCAGATCCGCCAAGCTCTCTCCGGGAACCTGTGCCGCTGCACGGGCTATCAGGCCATCATCGACGCCGTGAAGCTTGCCTCGAAGCGCCTGCTTGCCGGCCGAGGTACCAGCCTGGAGACCTCCTCCCCTTCCAGGTGGTACGATCTCAGCTCGAAACCCCCTGAGAGATAAGCTTACGATATGCTAAAATATATAAATGAGGCGAAGCCCTCAAGACAAGGTGGGGGTGCTCGATGACCCGTGGTGAACGTCTTGCCGCCATTGCCGAAAGACTCCGCCGCGATTACCACGCAGAGCGTGTAATCCTCTACGGCTCTGTTGCCCGGGGTACGGAGACCGAAGAGAGCGACGTAGACCTGCTCATCGTCGCGCCGACCAGAGAACACTTCTACGAGCGGATGGCCACAGTCAGAAAAATCATGCGGCCCCTTCGTGCGGGACTCGTTCTCTCTCCCATCGTTCTGACCCCTCAGGAGATTCAGGCCAGAGTTGAGCAAGGAGACCAGTTTGTCGAGGAGATCCTGGACGAAGGGATTGATCTGTGACCGAACCCATAGAGTCATCATACTCGGCTGACTGGAAGCGGTTGGCTCACAAGGATTGGCGGCGGATCAGGCTTCACCTGCGAGAAAATGATCCTGAGGGAGCAGCATTTTTCCTCCAGCAGAGCCTCGAGAAATTCCTGAAAGCCTATCTTCTAGAACGGGGCTGGAAACTCAAGAAGACGCATGAACTTGACGCTCTGCTGGAAGAAGCCTGTGTCCACGATACCGGCCTTGTGACCTTTCAGGACCTGTGCGAGCGAGTTTCGGGTTATTACCTTGCAGAGCGCTATCCAATCGGATCGCAGGTTCCTCTGCCGATTTCCGGAGTGGAACGGGATGTGAACCAAGCGCGTCATCTCATAGACCATCTCTTCCCCGGGGAAACGCTTGAATAACTTTTTCTCGCGCGCCGCATCAACGCGCAGAACTACGAGGTAGAGGCCCCTTTCACCGCACCCTCCTGGAAGTCCTGTGGGACGAGCCGGGATTCACCGGAGCCAGGCACGGCTGCACGCTGGGTACCTGTGGCTGCTGCACCCCTGGCATGACCTTGACTGCCAAGGCTCTCTTGGATGAAGAGCCCGAGCCCACGGAAGACCAGATCCGCCAGGCTCTCTCCGGGAACCTCTGCCGCTGCACCGGCCACCAGGCCATCGTCGAGGCCGTGCAACTGGCGGCCAAGAGGCTGCTTGCTCCTGGGGAATCAAGTCCTGCACCCGTTTCTGATTCATTGAATTCATAGCAGAGCAACTCACAATCTTTCTCTCCGTAGGCAAATGCGAAGGTCTGATCTTCGCTCGGTCCTTCTCCCCGCGGAAATTCAGGGTACTATGAGGCTCTGGAACGATTCGAAAAGTCCTTCGAATCTTCCAAGCGCCTGTGATGACAACCTTGAAAGATTGTCTGCTATAAAGACACTCACGCCTGTCTTGCTGAAATCCTCTCCGAACTGGGTCTTGAAAAGAGATTCTACATGGCTGCCGAGGCTTCTGTTTCCCATCGCGGCCCTTTTTGCCCCGGCATCAAGAGGAGTAAACCATGTGAAACCAGCGTAGAAGTCATTTATGAAACGGATATACTCATCGGTCCCAATCACATCCTCGATGCTAGAATCTGCCTCCCAGCGATCAGTGTAATCCTCCACTTTCAATAATGGGATGGATTCGCGCCCACAATATAACCGGACCTTTTCACCTTGACTGTCCCGATCGGAAAGGACCACGATTTGTGTGCTTCTAGCCCTTGCCATTGCTACTAAGTGACGGAGCGCCGGTTCCTCGCCGTACGGGATAATGCTGACTCTGGAGAGGTCCACATGTGGTCGGCCGAACGACTCGAAAAAAGAGGAAACGTTGACTATCAAGATCTGGTCGGTAATACCTTCAACGAGGAAATTAATCTCCCCGATCACGGCCACGTCTCCCAGCGTTACTCCGATGCTTGATCTCAAGGGATCCCAGATGCGCTCGACAGGTGGGTGTGGCCTATACGGCGAATTATCAATCCGGGTACGCTTTGACTCATAATCTCGTTCGAACAACCGGATTCTTTGCGGGAAGTTCCAGTCGATCATGAAAGGGGAATGGGTGCTGTAGATGATCTGGTGCCGAGAGGATAGGGAGTTGATAAGCTTCGCGACCATCCTTTGCGCACCGGGATGAAGCGGGGTAGCAGGCTCGTCAAGCAGAAGCAGAAGAGGAAGTTGCAAGTCTTCCACAAAGAGTAATTCGAATAAGAATGACAGGAACCAAAATACGCCAGTTCCCTGGAGCGGTAGCCCTGAAGGATCAGTAATACTCCAAACAATAGGGTAACTATTAAGCCGATGCATATATTCTTTCCTAGACTCATTCCCTGGCAGTCGAATTTCAAAACTGAGTCCCGGTGGATCTCGCCACCACTCCCTCAGCTTTTGAGTCACCCGCTCGGAAAACACTGATAGACGTTCCTCGATCTGGTTTAATGTAAGCGTAGACCTTCGTGTGAACAAAGGAGGAGGTGACCAGGGCTCCTCGATCCCGCGCCCACTCACAAGACGAGTTTCCGCTCTAAAGCCAGCAAGTCGAAGGAGCAAGTCCTCCGTGTAAACTGGTCTGCGGGCCGGGTCCGACTCGCCCACGCCCTCGGAGGCTTCGAAAAACCCGGCCTCAAACATCGTAGGTGGGATTTTGCGATCACCAACGGAAATGTAATGAGGCCGTGGAAATAGACGATTGGACAAGAAAATATCTCGTAGAACTGGCCTCCCGTTCGACGTCCTATCTTCATATGCCGACACTCTTCTGCCATCAACGCAATA
>DATEAK010000362.1:0-12826 GCA_035288405.1 bacterium
CAACATCGCCAACCGCGGCTTGATCGAGTTCATCGAGGTCCTGAAACTCGATGTCGCGTTCCTTTATGATCTCCTGGGAGCCTCGCAAGAGCACATGATCAAGCCCAAGAAATTTGCCCAGACGGACATCGACGAGGTGATCATCGGCCACACGAACGAGCCCGAATACAAGAAGCTGCAGAGCAACGAGTACATGGAGGCCCTGCGCGACCGTACGGTGAAAATTGACGTTCCTTACATCACCCGGCTGCGGGACGAAATCAAAATCTACCAGAAGGACTATAATCAAGACCGCATCCGCGGCCGGCACATCGCTCCGCATACTTTGGAGATGGCCAGCATGTGGGCTGTTCTCACGCGTCTCGAGGAGCCCAAAAAGGCTCACTTGACCCTGGTCCAGAAGCTCAAGCTGTACAACGGCAAGAGCCTGCCGGGATTCACGGAAGACAACATCAAAGAGCTCCGGGCCGAAGCACCGAGGGAAGGGATGGACGGCATCTCGCCCCGCTACATCCAGGACAAGATCTCCAACGCCCTGGTAAGCGACAAGCACGAGGGGTGCATCAACCCCTTTATGATCCTCAACGAGCTCGAGGGGGGTCTCGACCACCATTCCTTGATCACGAACGAAGACCAGAAGAAGCGTTTTAAAGATATGCTCTCCCTGGTCAAAGAAGAGTATGAGGACGTGGTGAAGAACGAGGTGCAAAGGGCGATCTCGGCCGATGAAGAGGCCATCAAGAAATTGTGCGCCAACTACATCGACAACATCAAGGCCTACACCCAGAAGGAGAAAGTGAAAAACAAGTACACCGGCCAGGACGAGGAACCCGATGAACGCCTGATGCGGTCCATTGAAGAGAAGATCGACATCCCCGAAAGCCGTAAGGACGACTTCCGTCGGGAAATCATGAATTACATCGGGGCGCTGGCCATCGACGGGAAAACCTTCGATTACCGGACCAACGAGCGTCTCCAGAAGGCTCTGGAGCTCAAGCTCTTTGAGGACCAGAAGGACACGATCAAGTTGACGAGCCTGGTATCTTCGGTCGTCGACCGGGCAACCCAAGAGAAAATCGATGTAGTCAAAAGCAGGCTCATCAAGAACATGGGGTACTGCGACGTGTGTGCCACCGATGTGCTCAATTTCGTCGCCAGCATCTTTGCTCGGGGAGACTTGAAAGGAAAGTAATGGTCAGTAAGATCGAGCGGGATCACACCCGGTTTCGCCAGATCGTCCGCGGAAAGATAAAAAGGGAGCTGAAACACTACATCACCCAGGGAGAGTTGATCGGGAAAAAAGGCAGGGACCTGATCAGCATTCCTCTGCCGCAAATTGACATTCCCCGCTTCCGCTATGAGACGCGGAAGATGGGCGGAGTCGGTCAGGGTGAAGGGGAACCTGGCACTTCCCTCGGCGGCGACGGGGATGCAACCGGCAGCTCGGGAGCGGGCGAACTTCCGGGGGAACACATCCTCGAAGTGGACATCTCCATGGACGAGCTGGCCGCCATCCTTGGAGAAGAGTTGGAACTCCCCCGCATAGAGTCGCGTGGAAAAAAGAACATTACCGCCCAAAGGGACAAGTATGCGGGAATTCGCAGCACCGGCCCCGAGACTCTGCGCGTTTTCAAACGCACCTATAAGGAAGCCCTGCGCCGTCAATTGGCCCAGGGAACTTATGATCCCATCGATCCCATCATCATCCCCGTGCGGGATGACAAACGTTACCGATCGTGGAAAACCCACACCACCCCCGAAAGCAATGCCGCGATCCTCTACATGATGGATGTTTCGGGGTCCATGGGGGATGAGCAGAAGGAAATCGTCCGCATTGAATCGTTCTGGATCGATACCTGGCTGCGTTCCCAGTACAAGGGGATCCAGATCCGTTATGTCATCCATGACGCCGTGGCACGAGAAGTGGACCAGCACGCCTTCTACCACACCCGCCAGAGCGGAGGGACCAAGATTTCTTCAGCCTACAAGCACGCCAGCAAGCTGATTCGGGAAGTTTATCCTCCTACCGAGTGGAACATCTACGCATTTCACTTTTCCGACGGAGACAACTGGAGTGGCGGGGATACCAACGAATGCATCGAGATTCTCCGTCAGGAAATTCTTCCCCACTGCAATCTCTTTTGCTACGGACAGGTGGAAAGCCCGTACGGCAGCGGGCAATTCATCAAGGACTTGAGAGAGCATTTCCGGGACCCCGAGACTCTCGTGGTCTCCGAAATCAAGGACAAAGACGGAATCTACGAGTCCATCAAAGAATTCCTCGGAAAAGGACGATGAACCTATCTCCCGCCCTCTCCCAGATCAAGGACGAAATCAAGGGCCACGCCCTTTCCTACGGTCTGGATTTCTTCGAGACGATCTTCGAGATGATTGATTATGCCCAGATCAACGAGGTGGCCAGCTACGGCGGGTTCCCCACCCGCTATCCGCACTGGCGCTTCGGGATGGAGTACGAGGAATTAAGCAAGGGGTACGCCTACGGGTTGCAGAAAATCTACGAGATGGTCATCAACAACGATCCCTGCTACGCCTACCTCATGGAAAGCAACAACCTGGTGGATCAAAAGATTGTCATGGGGCATGTATACGCCCATTGCGATTTCTTCAAAAACAACATCTACTTTTCCGGCACGAACCGCAAGATGATCGACGAGATGGCCAACCACGGAATGCGCATCCGTAACTACGTGGAACAATTCGGAGAAGAGGACGTTGAGCGCTTCGTTGATTGCTGCCTCTCCCTGGAAAACCTCATCGATGTCCATTCCCCCTTTCTGGATCGAAAGCGCAGGAAAGAGGACTCGGAAATAACGGACGAAGAAAGCCCCAAAACCGTGCAAAAGATCCGCAGCAAGGAGTACATGGACCGCTTTATCAACCCCGAGGAGTTCATGGAGTCCCAGAAGCGGAAACTGGAGGAGGAAAAGCAGCGCGAGCGGATGTTTCCTGAGCACCCGGAGAGGGACATTCTTCTCTTTCTCATTGAGCACGCCCCTCTGGACAAGTGGCAACGCAACATTCTCTCCCTGATCCGGGAGGAGAGCTACTACTTTTCTCCTCAGGCTCAGACCAAAATCATGAATGAAGGATGGGCGACCTACTGGCACTCGAAAATCATGACCGAGAAAGCGCTGAAAGACTCTGAGCTGATTGATTACGCGGATCATCATTCAGGAACCCTGGCCGTCCGGCCCGGGCATATCAACCCCTACAAGCTCGGAGTGGAGCTTTTCCGCGACATCGAAGACCGCTGGAACAAAGGAAAATTCGGGAAAGAGTACGAGGAGTGCGACGATTACCTGGCCAAGAAGAGTTGGAATCAACACCTAGGCCGAGGACGTGAAAAGGTTTTCGAAGTGCGCCGCATCTACAACGACATCAACTTCATCGACACCTTTCTAACCAAGGAATTCTGCGAGGACCACAGGCTCTTCACGTACAAATTCAACGAAGAATCCAAACGCTACGAAATCGAAGACCGCGATTTCAAGAAGATCAAACAAAAGCTCCTCTTCAGCCTGACCAACATGGGAAGCCCGATCATTCTAGTGGAAGACGGAAACCACGGAAACCGCGGAGAACTCCTCCTGCATCATCAATATGAAGGGGTCGATCTGCGGATCGATTACGCCAAAGACACTTTGAGGAATCTCTTCCTGATCTGGCGCCGCCCCGTCCACATCAACACTGTAGTGGAGGGACGTAAGAAGAGGTTCAGCTTCACGGGACAAGAGCACATGGAAAAAGACGTCTAGTTTCCTTCCCATCCTTATTAAAACCTGCACAGCCAGCCGTAAAATCCTGAGCGCGGAGTCTACGTCCCCCTGGAACTCGTTGCGTGGAAGTACTCGATCGATTCAAAGTCCCAATCGCCGGGACCTTGATTTTGAGGGCAACGTCCGTCTGCCGGGATCGAGGTCCCGGGAGGAAATCTTGCAGAGTGCCTCTCTCTGTGGAAGCAAGAGTCATCCTGGATAAAACGGAACCTCTATGCTAAGATAGGTTCGGTTTATGAGTCCTCTGTCCTTTATTCATCCACATGCCGGAGGGGAGCCCCAGTTACCGTGATTGGAAAACTCATTACCTTTGAGGGGGTCGAAGGATGTGGCAAGAGCACTCAGATGGAGGAAGCCTCCCGTTTTTTGTCGGGGAAGAAAATCCCCCTCGTCGTCACTCGTGAGCCCGGAGGCACGGCCATTGGGAATGAGATCCGCAACATTCTTCTGAACCGCGACCATCACGGGATGGCGATCTTGACGGAACTTTTTCTCTACTTGGCCGTCAGGGCTCAACATGTCAAGGAAATCATCCGCCCCGCACTAGAGGCAGGCAAGATCATACTTTGCGACCGATTTCACGATTCAACCCTGGCGTATCAGGGGTATGGACGCGGGCTCGATCTGGAGATGATCTCGGACCTTAACGCTTTGGCTACGGATGGGATCACCCCCGACTTGACTATCTTGCTCGATATCGACCCGGAAGAGGGCTTGAGGCGCGCCAAGCAGCGCAGCGCCCAGTTGTTCAGTGATCCGCGCCTGGATCGATTCGAGGAAGATACTTTGGAGTTTCACCGCCGTATCCGGACCGGCTATCTCGCGTTGGCGGAGCGCAATCCCCAGCGTTTCGTCCTGATTCCAGCCGCAGACACGCAGGATAAAGTAAGTTCCCGGATCGTAGAAGCCCTGAAGCGGTTCCTAAAGGAGCACGATGAGCAACTCTAGCGTCCTGGGGCATGAACGGGCAAGAGCGTTTCTCTTTAGCGCCCTGGTGGAACGGAGAGTGGCACACGCCTACCTCTTCGCGGGCCCGGCCCGGATCGGAAAGAAGCTCATGGCCTTGACTTTCGCCAAAGGGATCCTGTGCGCCGGTGGACCCGAAGGGCCTTGCGGCGACTGCCCCTCCTGCCAGAAAGTGTCCCGAGGTGCTCACCCCGACCTGCTTCTGGTGGAGCCTCAGGCGGATCCCGGCAAGGAAGCCAAGAGCCTTAAAATCGAGCAGGTCCGAGACCTGCAACGCGCCATCTCTTTGAAAGCCCACGAGGGGGGCTGCAAGATCGCGATCATCGACGACGCCGAGCTTCTCACCGAGCAAGCGGGAAACGCCCTTCTGAAAGTCATTGAAGAGCCTCCGTCCTCCACCTACTTCATTCTCATCGCAGGCAGTCTGAACTCCTTGCTTCCAACCCTGGTTTCCCGCTGCCAAATCGTCCCGTTTATTGCGCTGTCTGAAGGGCAGGTCGCCCAGCTCGTGCGGCAAACCCGGGGGCTGGAACCCCAGGAGGCAGACCTTCGGGCGGCGCTGTCCCGAGGGCAAGTAGGCAGGGCTCTCGATATGGACATGGAACTGAGAGAGGAACTCCTTTCTCTGGCGTTTTTGCTGTTAGCCCCGAGTCCCGGTCCGTGGGTGGCCGGACTCCAATCTCAGCTTCAGAATTTGGGAAGAGAACGACAGACCTTTGAAGAATTCCTAAGGCTCTTTCTTCTTCTCAGCCGGGACTTGATGGCCCTTAAATCCGGAGCGGCAGAGGCACAAGTCGTCAACCGGGACAAAATTCCTGAAATGAGGCGGATTAACTTGCAGTTGTCACCGGCCGTCCTGGGTAGAATTGCGGCCATGATATCGGAGACTCTGGGCCAACTGCGAGCCAATGCTTATCCACAGCTGGCCCTCGAGGCCCTGGCCGTTCGCATCGCTCTGGGGCGAGCCTGTGTTAAGGAGTCGTACCATGTTTAGGGTCGTAGGAATGAAGTTCTCCTATGGGAGTACGATCCACGATTACAAGACCGACTTGCCTGACATCCAAAGGGGAGATCTCTGCGTCGTGGAGACGGAAAACGGACCGGCAATGGCGGAAGTCGCCCTTCCACCCCGCAAACTGTTCTATATCCTGCAGCACAAACCGATGTTGAGCGTCTTGCGGAAAGCAACCTCTGAAGACGTGGAACGCTCCCGAAAAAACAGCGCACTGGAGAAATCCATCCAGGCGTTTTGCGATCAGAAACTTGCCGAGCACAAGTCGGAAATGAAGCTCGTGCGGGTTGAAGTGAATCTCGAAGGGAAGAAAGCCACGGTCTTCTTCACAGCTCCGGGTCGCGTCGACTTCCGGGAACTCGTCCGGGAAGTGGCACAGAATTTTAAAATCCGCATTGAAATGAAACAGATCGGAGTGAGGGACGAGGCCAAAATGTTCGGAGGGTTCGGCCCCTGCGGGCTGAACCTTTGCTGCTCAAGTTACCTCAAAGAGTTCCACCCGGTTTCGATCCGGATGGCCAAGGACCAGGATCTTCCCGTCAATCCTTCGAAAATCTCGGGAGTTTGCGGGCGCCTATTCTGTTGCCTGGCTTATGAGCATACAACCTACGTGGAGATCAGTAAAAACATGCCTCACTGCGGTAAAACCGTGTGCACCCGGGAAGGGTGCGGTCGAGTGGTCAAAACCTATGTTCTCCAGGAGAAGGTTACCGTGGAGATGGAAGGCGGCAAAACCGTGGACGCTCGCCTGGATGAGCTCATGGAAGTCGCATTGAACGAGTGATAGCCGATATCAGTCGGATAAGCAGCTCTCCGGCAGGCCTCGGAGCCTTTGAGTGAGCGGATGGAAACAAGAATGCGGGCGGCAAAAAATAAATCCCGATGAGTCCCGAAAAACTCTTCTACATCACAACCCCGATCTACTACGTGAATGACGTTCCTCATCTGGGTCACGCCTACACGACGGTGGCAGCTGACGCGGTAGCGCGCTACCAACGGCTGGAAGGGAAAACAGTTTTCTTCCTTACCGGAACCGATGAGCATGGCCAGAAAGTGGAGCGGGCGGCCCGGCAGCAGGGGGAAACCCCGCAGGAACTGTCCGACCGTGTCGTGGAACGGTTCAGGAGCTTATGGCAACGACTGGATATTTCTAATGATTCTTTCATCCGCACGACGGAATCTCACCATAAAGGAGCCGTGCAACACTTTTTCAACAAAGTTTACGAAAACGGAGACATTTATCTCGGGGATTACGAGGATTGGTACTGCACGCCTTGTGAAACCTTCTGGACCGAAACCCAGCTCGTTCAGGGCAACTGTCCGGACTGCGGCCGACCCGTGGAGAAGCTCAAGGAAAAAAGCTATTTCTTCCGCATGTCTCGATACCAGGACGCCCTACTTTCCTTTTATTCCCAGAACCCGCACTTTGTTCAACCTCAGGCCCGCTACAACGAGATCATCCGTTTCGTCCAGGGAGGCTTGCGGGACTTGAGCATCAGCCGGACTTCTTTTCGCTGGGGAATTCCCGTTCCCCGCGATTCCGAGCACGTCATCTACGTCTGGTTCGATGCCTTGGCCAATTATATCTCCGCGGCAGGTTACCCGGATGATCCGGCGCGGCTGGAAACCCTGTGGCCGGCCAACATTCACCTGATCGGTAAGGACATCCTGCGCTTCCACGCGGTCTACTGGCCTACATTCCTGATGGCGGCCGGTCTGGCGATCCCGCGTCAGATCTTCAGCCACGGCTGGTGGACCGTGGAGGGTCGTAAAATGTCCAAGTCTCTGCAGAACGTAGTGGATCCCAACCGCCTGCTGGACCAATACGGAGTCGATCCAATCCGCTACTATCTTCTGCGAGAGGTGGCCTTCGGTCTGGATGGAGACTTCTCCCATGCCACCTTAATCCACCGGATCAACAGCGACTTGGCCAACGACCTGGGAAATCTCCTCAGCCGGACCCTGTCCATGGCGCACCGTTATTGCCAGGGAAAAGTCCCGTCTCCCGGGCCATCGTCGGAAATTTCGCAGCCTCTTCGAACGGCAGCCGAACGCGCCCTGAATGAAGTGAGGCGGTTCATGGCGGAACTGGCGTTTCACAAGGTGTTGGCAGGGATCTGGGAACTGGTGGGCACGGCCAATAAGTTCATCGATGAAAGGGCGCCCTGGAACCTGGCCAAAGATCCAGGGAAAAGGGAACAGCTTGATGCGGTTCTTTATAGTACGCTGGAGGCCCTGCGCCAGACCGCCATGCTGCTCTCCCCTTTCCTACCGGGGATTTCTCGTCAGATGGAAGACCAACTGGGGATCCATTACAGAGACGGCGAAAGGCCAACCCTCACTGAGGCCGCCCACTGGGGGAAAATGGAACCAGGAAAGGCACTACAAAAACCCGAGCCTCTTTTTCCCCGCCTCACTGCCGAAAGGATTGCCGAGATCCAGTCTAATTTCCGGATTGAAGACTAGACCCGTCCAGTTAACTTCGCCTGACTTCCACCACCCACAGGGTGAGTACCCGCTCTGGGCGCGATTCCTCGCTCTCCCTGCGGCGTACTCCCTTAGCGCCTATTCTTGCACTCTACCTGTCCGTTCGAGAAGGTCCTGTTTTTCAGTCCGGATTTTGGTTGGGCAACCTGGTGATTTATGGCATCCGTTATGTCTCAATAGGCTTCTTATCCCCAAGAATATTATTTTTGGGGCCGTAGTCCCGGATAAATGGGCGAAATAGACCGTTTTCAAGGGTTTGAGAAAAACTCCGAGGCGCAAATCTGAGCTTGTCTGCCTTGTCTTGGGGATTATGAATGGGTTCTTGAAAAAAATCTTTTTTTTAGCCATGGCAATGGATAGCCATCGGAAGAATTCATTCCATTGTGAGGCGGGCATATGAGATAAACATACCATGATTGCTACCTCAAGGTTGCGAAAGTCTGCTGGATTGTTACATCTTCATTGACTCCTTCCCCGCGTAAAGGCAAAATGCAAGTTAATCATTGTCCGCGTTACGGCGTGAGGGGTCGGCGACCTGCCGGAAATTTCCGCATTGAGGGAATTCCCTGGGTTTGACGGATTGCGGACTGGGCAGATGCCTCGGTTAAACAGTAAAAGGTGGAAAACCAGAGAGGAGGGATGTACCACGGACAAACTAACAGTTGCCCTTTTTTCTCCACCCTTGCCCCATATGGCAGCAGCGGATCTGGGCTATTTCGCCCGGTTGGGTCTGGATATCAGGACCGTGCAAGTCACGGGATCTGTCCAGCAGATGTCCGGACTATTGGCGGGTGAATACGATCTCGCATATACCGCGATCGACAATGTAATCGCCTACGATGAAAAGGGGCAGGGCGAATCCTTCGCCTTTGCAGGTATGGACCACGGTAGTCTAAGCTTGTGGGCCCTTCCAGAAGTGGGTGCCGTGAGCGATCTTTGCAACCGTGAAATAGCCGTGGATGCTCCGGATACGGGCTTTGCCTTTGTGCTGAAGGCTATTCTGGAAGCGCATGGTTTGGCTAACCAACAGTATCAACTGGTTTCTGTCGGAGGGACTCGTGAGCGGTTCGCAAAGATGCAGGAGGGCAAAGTTGTTGCTTCTCTGATGACTCCCCCGTTTGACGACATGGCCCGGGGAGAAGGCTTTCGCCAGCTTGCCAGGGCGACCGATAATGTGCCTGGATATTTGGGGGTGGTTGCGGCTACCACTAGGAAAATAGCAACCGTGCGAACGCAGAAATTGGTAGATTTTACTGATGCTTTGCTGCAAGGAATGGACTGGGTACTTGAACCGAGCCATTTACAAAGCCTCGCGGGAATCGTGTCAAGCGCTCAGGGGGTTTCTCCAGAGACGGCGGAAAGGCGATGCAAAAATGAGCTTCATCCAGAATCCGGATTGATTCCCGGATGTGTGCTTGCCCCTGAGAGTTTGTCAGTTGTGCTCAATTTGCGGAGGCGGATGTCTTCTATGCCACCGCAGCGTCAGGCGAAGGATTATATAGACAATTCTTTCCTCGAGGAGGCTCGGAAACGCAGGGAGTGACCGATCTGTTTCTCTTGTTTGATACCCATTTGATTTGCCGTCTGCGAAGAGGCGCTCTCATTGGACACCTCGTTGCGCAAAATCCCATCGGGTGCAGCCATATTTAACCGGCCTGTACGGAGCTGGGAAGAGACGAAACATGCCGAGGGAAGATTTAGCTCACTTTCACTCAGAGACCCGCTTTGCCTTCCAGATGATGAGACTCGTCTCTGAAGGGCTGGAACCCATGGAGGCATTGCGAGTCCTTCGCGGCGTCAAAACATCCGATGACTGGACGAGAGGGCTAAAGGCTGCGGGCGATCGGTGGGCAAGACGGGCCGAGGAGGATCTTCGCCTAGCTCATAAGGTTAGTGCCCGAGGTGCCTATCGTTCTGCCACGCATTTTTATCTTGGGGCAGCTCTCTGGAACACGCCAAATCCGTGGGGAACAGGGGATATTTATCGAAGCGCCGTTGAAAATTTCCGACAGTTTAATTCCTTGTTGGAACGGCCGGCCAAAGTTGTCGAACTACCTTTCAGAGATACCACTCTACCTGGATACCTTTACCTTCCAGAGCCGTCGCGGAAGAAGGTTCCTGCAGTCGTGTTGATGGGTGGAGCGGATGCGACGAAAGAAGAGGCCTATGGCTTCGGTGTGCCAATGATCCTTGATCGAGGAATAGCATGTCTAACGCTTGATGGTCCCGGTCAGGGTGAATGCCTACGGTTTCGCTCTCTGTACACGATCCCTGAGTACGAGCAAGTCTATGGTGCTGCGCTGGACTTCCTAGAGTCTATTCCGGAAGTCGATCGATCGCGGCTTGGGATTGTGGGACTGAGTATGGGGGGCTATTATGTGGTGCGGGGAGCAACCGATGCACGAGTCAAAGCAGCAGTCTCGTGGGGGGCGCTGTATTCGGTCGGCGGCTTAAATATGTCACTGCTTTCGACTACGATTCGTTTTATAACAGGCAGCGACTCTGAGGAGCAAATGTTCGACAAGATTAAGTCCTTCACTATAGAGAAAGTGGCGAGCAAGGTCACATGCCCGGTACTTCTGGTTCACAGTGGACAAGATCATCTGGTCTCTCCGGACGAGGTAGAACGTGTCCGCCAAGCCTTGGTGAACGCGGAAGTAGATGTAAACTTTTATGATGACGCTTTGCATTGTTGCATTGATCGGTACCTTGAAGCCAGACCGAGGATTTTCGACTGGATTGCAGACAGGTTGTGTAAATAAGTCGCCCTTTCCTTTATCTTCGGATATCCCGTATGCAGACGCAATGTTCAGTAGGAATAAGAATTCCATTGAGACTCTTTATTAAATCACCAAAACATGGCCGGCAACCGGCAGGCGGAGTTTGTCCTCCAAGAATCAGAAGGGAGAGTCTAAATGCAATGGAATTTGACGTGAATTCCCTTATCTGAGAGGAAAGGCAAACGTAGGTGCGAGGATTATTGAGTTTGGAGGCAGAATAATGACATATGATGTGCAGCCGAAACTATTTATAAATGGAGAATTTGCCGATTCGGCGGGGGACTCAGTGTTCCCTGTCAAGAACCCGGCCAACAATGAGGTTGTGGCAGAGGTCCCAGACGCAACTGCTGCCGATGTGGAAAGCGCTGTTGCGGCGGCAAGCGAAGCGTTCAACCGGGGAACTTGGCCGCGGTTGGAAGCTGCCGAACGTTCCGCGATTGTGTACGCCATAGGCGACGGGTTGGCCCGAAATGCGGAGGCCCTGGCACGACTGGACACGATGCAATCCGGTCGGACCCTCAATGAGATGCGCGGGCAGTTTGCTAAAATCCCGGATTGGTTTCGTTACTTTGCGGGTATCGCACGGGGGCTGGAAGGACGGGTACTTCCCATGCCGGGGAACTATCTGAACTACACGCAGCGAATTCCCCTTGGGGTCGTAGCCCAGATCACTCCCTGGAACCACCCGATGTTGATCCTGGCCAAAAAGGTAGCCCCTGCGCTGGCAGCGGGAAATACTGTGGTGATTAAGCCATCTGAATATGCTCCCCTCAGTGCTCTGGCTCTAGCTTCCATCGGCAGGGAAGCCGGGTTGCCCCCCGGAGTACTCAACGTCGTCACAGGTTTTGGCCCAAGCACAGGATCGGCTCTGGTCAGTCATCCCGCGGTAGCCAAGGTCGACATGACAGGGGGGGTTGAAACGGGGCGAGCGGTAGCTTCGGCAGCCGGGCGGAACCTGGCTGACGTTACAGCAGAACTGGGCGGCAAGGCGCCTGTTATAATCTTCCCGGACGTTGAACTTCCCGATGTTGTGACCGGGGCTGTTTTGCACGGATACTATGCTTCGGGGCAAGCCTGCGCCCAGGGTTCTCGCGTGCTGATTCACGCGGACCTTCTGCAGGAATTCACTGAACACTTTGTGCAACGTGTGCGCCAGTTGCGTGTCGGGGATCCTGTGGACAAGGACACCGAGATCGGCCCCCTGGTTTCGAAGCGTCAGCTAGAGCGGGTCCACCGGTACTGCCAGATCGGGGTCGAGGAAGGTGCGACGCTTTTGTGCGGGGGACAGCCTCTCGATCAGCCGCCGTATGACCGCGGGAATTATTTTGCGCCTACGGTTTTTGGGAACGTCCAGCCCAGGGCGCGCATCGCGCAAGAGGAGATATTCGGTCCTGTCACGGTCATCATTCCTTTTCGTACCGAGGAAGAAGCAATTCAGTTAGCCAATGATGTTCCTTTCGGCCTGGTCGCGGCCATCTGGACGAAAGACGTCAAACGTGCTCACCGGGTAGCTCACCAGGTGCAGGCGGGCATTATATGGATCAACGACTGCAATCGGGCCGATCCCTGCTCTCCATGGGGAGGAATGAAGGACAGTGGCATCGGACGCGAAAATGGATGGGGCGCCTTGATTGATTACACGCAGGAGCGAAGTATTATTGTTAACCTTGAGCAAAAGAAGGCCGGAGTGCAATACAAGATTTGAATGGGCACTTCCAGGGAAAACTGGTCTTGTACAGTATTGGCAGCGGTAGTCAACTTTGTGATGGTTTCAGAGCATGGGG
>DATEAK010000363.1:0-4143 GCA_035288405.1 bacterium
ATGTCGCTAGCCTATCTTGAGAAAGGGCAGTACGATAAAGCAGTCGAAGGGTTTCTCTTGGCTCTGCGCCTGGATACGGAATTCTACGAAGCTCATAACAATCTTGGAAAAGCTTATTATATGATGGGGAAAAATGAAGAGGCCATTCGGGAGTTTCGGGACGCCATAAGGATCCTTCCCGGATACAGCCAGGCCCAGTTGAACCTGGGGATGGCACTGGTAAAAAAAGGGGATCGGGAAGGCGCGACGAAATCGTTTCGTCGGGTCCTCGAGCTCAGTCCGGACACCGAACTGGCCCGAGAGGCCCAGCGCTATCTCCAACTCTTGCGGTAGATCCACAACTCCGCTTTTCAGGATAAAAGCCAAATGGACTCTTTAGGGGAGCATCTGAAGCGCGAGCGTGAACTCCGGGGGATCTCATTGCGTCACATCTCCGATGTGACCAAGATCCACATGAAATATCTGGAAGCTCTGGAGGAAAACCACTTCGAAGCTCTTCCCGCAGAAGCATTTACCAAAGGCTTCCTGCGTTCCTACGCCAGGTGCGTCGGGATCGATCCTGACGAGGTAATCCTGATCTACAAGCAGTATTTAGACAGCCTCAAAGGAGTCGGCGCCACTCCACCTCCAGTCACTTCCGAGTCCGATTCTCCTCCTTGCGAACCTTATTCTCCTGCGCCAGTTCAAACCCCGCTTTCGCCACCGGAAAAGATGCCCCCGGTAGGCTCTCCCAAACTTCTCATCACTCTCCTCTCTCTCTTCCTGGTGCTGGCTGTCGCCTTCTTTGTTTTCCTCAGCTCCCGCGCCAAGCAAGGGTCTGAGATCTCGACTGTTCCGGTGGCAAAGGAACCGGAGGTGTCTTCTCCGGCTCCCCACCCTTCTGGATCCGAGGTCAACGTCAACGCCCCGTCTCAAACAGAGCCAGCCCGGAAGGCGCCGAAGCCCGAACCAATGCAGAAGGGCCCAATCACTCCGACTGCCAAGCAACAGGCGGGCCCAGGCCCCGGGGGACGGTCCATCGGGCCAGAAACCAAAGTCCTCACTCCTGCCGCTGGAGGACCAGCGCCGGTAGAAGAAAACCAGGCCCCCAAAACTCTTTCTTTGACCATCAACGCGAAAGAAGATACCTGGATCCAGGCCACCATTGACGGGTCAGAGCGGCGGGAAGCTTTAATCCACGCAGGTTCTCAGGTGACATGGAGAGCAGCAGACAAATTCATACTCACGATTGGCAACGTCAGGGGCACCGACTTGACCCTCAATGGGACCGAAATCCAAATACCCGAGGGGAATCAGAACGTGCTCAGGGATTTTGTCATATCTCGTGACCGCACCCAGTAACCTAGAAATGTCCCCACCCGCCCATGTCCTCGGCGTGATTGGCTATCCGGTGACCCACACTCTATCACCCATTATGCACAACGCGGCGATTCAGCGCTGCTCATTAAATTTCGTTTATGTAGCCTTTGAGGTATACCCCCATCTCCTCGAACGAGCCATTCGAGGAATTCCCGGTCTGGGTATTTTCGGTGTCAACATTACTGTCCCCCACAAGGAAGCCGTAATGCCGTTTTTGGACCGGATCAGCCCCGAGGCACAATTTATCGGCGCCGTAAACACCGTCGTGCGTGAAGGGGAAAAGCTCGTTGGGCACAACACAGACGGCATCGGATTTTCTAGAGCCCTGACCCAGGAGGGGAACTTTCCTCTGACCGGGAAAACTGTCCTCCTCCTCGGTGCCGGAGGTGCTTCCCGGGCCGTGGCGGCTCAGACCGCAAGCGAAGGAACCAAGAAGTTGATCATTGCGAACCGCTCTCTTCCCCGGGCCCAACGACTTGAGTCCGACTTGCGCGGTAAATTCCCCGGTCTCCAATGCCACAGCGTTCTCTTGGATGACGAAGCCGTCGGGCCGCTGCTGCCCAACGTCGATCTGTTGGTTAATACAACCACTCTGGGAATGAATCCAGGGGACAGAGCTCCCGTCTCCCTCACCAACCTCCCCAAAGATGCACTCATCTACGACGTGATCTACAACCCGCCCGTGACACCTCTGATCCGGGAGGCCCGTGAAAGAGGAAACCGGGCACTAAACGGCCTGGGGATGCTGGTCCACCAGGGAGCTGCCTCGTTCGAACTTTGGACGGGATCCACCGCACCGATTGAAGTGATGAGGCGGGCACTGGAAGAAGTCCTGGGCATCTCCAGTGCGGGGGATTGATTTCCTCCAGGAGATCTCCTTCCGCACTCTTGACTGCGTGAGCAAGATCACTGTTTTAGCAAAGGGGGCTGGCTTGACATTTCTCCAACCGCTCGATAAGATGCCTCCATCTTATCAGATATGAAGGAGTTAGGATCAATTCTCGGTTCTGCAACTCATCCAGATCTTCCCTAGGGAGAGGAAGAAACTGTTATGGCAAAAATCGACGCATTTTTTAAGCTCATGCACGATCAGGGGGCATCCGATCTTCACTTGGCTTCGGGAAGCCAGCCTATTCTCAGAATCCGGGGAGAAATGGAGCGGGTGAAATACCAGGAATTAAACAACGACGATCTCAAGGCCATGCTTTACGAGATTGCTCCCGAGGACAAGATCAAAGTTTTTGAAGAGACAGGAGACGTGGACTTTGCCTATGAAATCCCCGGAATGGCCCGCTACCGGGCCAACTTCTTCATGCAAAAGTACGGAGTGGGAGCCGTTTTCCGGGAAATCCCGAGCAATGTTCTGACTGCGGAGCAATTGGGGCTTGCTCCCATTCTTCCCCGGCTCGCGTTGCTCCCCCGGGGACTGGTCCTGGTTACAGGACCAACAGGAAGCGGCAAATCAACAACCCTGGCCGCCATCATCGACTACGGTAACAAGAACCGCAAAGACCACATCATCACCGTCGAAGACCCCATTGAATTCGTCCACAAGAGCCAGGGGTGTCTGGTAAATCACCGGGAAGTGGGAGTCCACACGCGGAGTTTTGCGGCCGCTTTACGTGGTGCCCTGCGAGAGGATCCGGATATTATTCTGGTGGGCGAAATGCGCGACCTGGAAACGATTTCCCTTGCCGTGGAAGCGGCAGCGACCGGACACCTGGTCTTCGGCACCCTGCACACCCAAAGCGCCGCCAAAACCGTTGACCGGGTCATTGAAGTGTTTCCCGCCAACCAGCAGGCCCAGATCCGTTCCACCCTCGCTGAAGGATTGCGGGCCGTGGTTTGCCAGGCTCTCTTTAAGAGGATCGACGTCAAGGGACGATGTGCGGCCATGGAGATCATGATCGCGACGCCCGCGGTCCGCAACCTGATCCGGGAGGGAAAAACCTATCAGATCCCCTCGTCCATCCAGACCGGAAAGAAATACGGCATGCAGACTCTGGACGACGCGATACTCACCTACCTGCAAGCTAAGAAGATCAGCCCCGAGGAAGCCTACAGTAAGTGCGTCGATAAGGCGAAGTTTCAGCCGTACCTCACCAAGCCACCCGAAGATTTCACGGAGGTATAGAGAGGAAAAGCGATGCGCCAGCCTGAGATTGACTACATATTGACCCGTATGTTGGAGGCTCACGGCAATACTTCCGACTTGAACCTTACGGTGGGCAAACCTCCCCAAGTGGAATCTTCCGGGCAGTTGGTTCCCGTTCCTCTGGAACTCTCCATCGAAAAATTAACCCCGTTTCAGACCGAGATTTTTGCCCTGAATCTGATCAACTCGGACCGGCGGCTCACGGAAATCCTGCTCCGGGAAGGCTCTTGTGACTGTTCCTATTCCCTTCCCGGGAAAGCTCGCTTCCGGGTCAACATCTTTTCTCAGCGCGGGGACTACTCCATCGTGCAGAGAAAACTCGAAACCAGCATCCCTACGATCAAGGACTTGAATCTGCCGCCGGCTTTCTTGAAGATGGCTCAGGAAAAAAACGGACTGATCCTGGTCACAGGGGCCACGGGCAGCGGTAAATCCACCTCACTGGCCGGGCTCCTCAATGAAATGAACGAGACGAAATCGATTCACGTCATCACCCTTGAGGATCCCGTGGAGTTCATGCACCCCCACAAAAAGGCCACCTTTAATCAGCGGGAACTGGGGACGGATTTTGATGCCTTTGCCACGGGACTGCGGGCCGCCCTGCGCCAGGCGCCTAAGGTCGTCTTGGT
>DATEAK010000364.1:0-3236 GCA_035288405.1 bacterium
GGGGGTAGCCCCCGCAGGCGATATAACGGGTTGCGCTCGATCCGCGTTGACTTTGCTGGGAAGATTCCCGCCGCAAGCCGTTCGAGAGCCCAAGGGGGCTCCCCCGAGGAGATGATGAGGGAAGAAACGACAAACAAAACCTTGACGGTTCATTGGAGCGAATGCTATCACTTCATAGTGTTGTGCCCTTGCTCGATCACCTCAAAAAAGCAGGGAACCCGATGGAAAAACAGGTTAGAAAGGTGGCAGTACTGGGAGCCGGTGTTATGGGTAGCGCCATTGCTGCTCAGCTGGCCAACGCTGGAATTCCAACTCTCTTGCTGGATCTGGTTCCCGCGGTTCTGACACCGGAGGAAGAAAAGAAGAAGCTTACCCTTGCTCACCCCCAAGTACGCAATCGCCTGGCCACCCAGGGGAAACAAAGAGCACTTGCCTCTAAACCGCCGGCATTTTACTGCGCCGGGGATGCTGACTTGGTTTCCACGGGGAATCTGGAGGACAACCTCAAAGATCTTTCGGGAATTGACTGGGTAATCGAGGCGGTCACGGAAAATTTGGAGATCAAGAAATCTCTTTACGAGCGCCTGGCTGCGATTCTGCGACCCGGAACGATCCTGAGCTCCAACACCTCGGGACTTTCGATCACAGCCCTGTCCTATTTTCTCCCCTCGGCGATCCGTCCGCACTTTCTGGGGACGCACTTCTTTAACCCCCCGCGCTACTTGAAGCTGCTGGAGGTCATCCCCACCGCTTACACGGATCCCGAGAGCCTTCACTCGGTGACTCGTGTGGCCGAGGAACGTTTGGGAAAACGAGTCGTGATGGCCAAAGACACGCCGAACTTTATCGCGAACCGAATCGGGATTCATTCCTTGGGCGTGACCCTAAACCTAATGCTGGCAAAGGGCTACCTGCTTGAAGAAATCGACGCTCTCACAGGCCCGCCGATAGGCCGTCCGAAAAGCGCCACACTGCGTACGGCGGACTTGGTGGGACTCGACACTCTTCTGCAGATCGTGAAAAATTTTACGGCCAGTCTTCCTGCCGATCCTCAAGCTCAGTCTCTGGGATCGATCCTTTCCTTGCTGGAAAAAATGGTGGGCAGGGGACTTCTGGGAGAGAAGAGCGGTCAGGGGTTTTACAAACGAGTCCCGGGAAAGTCAGGAACAGAGATTTGGGTCCTGGACCCGCACACTCTGGAATATCATCCCCCGGCTCGGATCTCGATCCCCTCTCTGGAGCGGGCCAAACTCACCGAGGACGTGAAGGCCCGGCTCCGCCATCTTGTCGAAGCCGGGGATCGCGGTGGAGATTTGGCCTGGCAAGTCTTGAGCGCCTCCCTGGTCTACTCTGCCTCCCGGGTCCCGGAAATCTCCGACGACATCCTGAGTGTCGACCAAGCCATGCGCTGGGGGTTTTCCTGGGAACTGGGCCCCTTCGAGACGTGGGACGCACTTGGAGTGAAACGCGTAGTCTCCCGTCTGGAGTCGGAGGGGCAAGCTGTCCCGACGCTCATTTCCGATCTCTTGCAGGGCGGCCAAGAATCATTTTACAGCAACCGGGACGGAGAGCGCTTCACCTTTGCCCCTGCTTCCAAGATCCTTACCTCCGAGCCCGCACATCCCAGGATCGTTCTTCTCTCTTCATTGAAGGAGCGCCGATCGGAAGTCCTGAAAAATTCGGCCGCCAGCCTCATCGATCTGGGAGACGGTGTGGCTTGTTTGGAATTTCACACCAAGATGAACACGATTGGCCAGGATACCATCGATCTTCTGTACCAAAGTCTCACAGAGGTGGAAAGGAGCTTCGCCGGGCTTGTCATCGGGAACCAGGGAGAACACTTTTCAAGCGGGGCCGATCTCACGATGCTTCTCCTCAAGGCGCAGGAAAAGGAGTGGGAAGAGATCGAGACCGCCGTGCGCCGCTTCCAGCAAGCCAATATGGCGCTGAAATATTTTTCCAAACCGGTCGTGGCTGCACCGGCGGGGCTCACGCTGGGAGGAGGGTGCGAGGTTTGCCTCTCGTGCCACCGGGTGCGGGCTGCGGCCGAGACGTACATGGGTCTCGTTGAGATTGGTGCCGGCCTCATTCCGGCCGGCGGCGGCAGCAAGGAGACCCTCTTGCGAAATTTGCCGGGGATCCCCGAGGATCTGGACGTGGACCTTTTCCCCTTCATGCGTCGGGCTCTGGACACGATCTCCCAGGCCAAGGTTTCGAGCAGTGCCCGGGAGGCCCAAGAATTGGGGTATCTGCGCCGCTGCGATCCCGTCACAGTGAACCGGGATTTTCTCCTGAAGGATGCCAAGCAGACGATCCTCCACCTGATCGAGGAAGGTTTCGATCCCCCCCGTCCGATCAAGTCGGTGCGCGTGGTCGGGAAACCGGGGATTCACAATGTGCAGTCCGGTCTCTATAATATGAAAGAAGCGGGATTTGTGACTCCCTACGAAGTTCACCTGGTCACCCGACTTGCCAGGGTTTTATGTGGTGGCGATGTTCCAGCCAAGAGTTTGGTTTCCGAACAACACCTTCTGGATCTGGAGCGGGAAGTGTTCCTGGAACTCTGTGGGGAGCCCAAGACCCAGGAACGCATAAAGCACTTGCTGGAAACCGGCAAGCCTCTTCGGAATTAGGGGAGAAGATGAGAGAAGCGGTCATCGTAGCAGCGGCTCGAACGGCGGTCGGGAAAGCTCCCCGGGGAAGCCTCAAAGACACCCGGCCCGACGACATGGCTGCCGCTGTCCTCCAGGAGCTTCTGAAACGCTGCCCCGGCTTGCCAGCGGAAGAAATCGATGATGTCATCGTAGGCTGCGCTCTCCCCGAAGGAGAACAAGGGCTCAACATGGCCCGCATTGCCGCTCTGAAAGCAGGCCTCCCATATTCCGTGCCGGCCATGACGATTAACCGCTTCTGCTCTTCGGGACTCCAGTCCATCGCCCTGGGCGCCGAGAGAATCTTGGCGGGTTTCGCTGACGTGATTGTCGCCGGGGGATCTGAGAGCATGAGCATGGTCCCCATGAGCGGCAACAAGTTCAGCGCCAATCCGACCCTGGCGGAAACGTATCCGGAAATCTATATCTCCATGGGGCTCACGGCAGAAAATGTGGCCCAGCGCTTTCACATATCGCGGGAGGATCAAGATCTCTTTGCCGTCCAGAGTCACCGCCGCGCCGCGGCAGCTCTCCAAGAAGGGAAGTTCCAAGAGGAGACTTTCCCCCTTCGGACCCAAATCGGAA
>DATEAK010000365.1:0-8173 GCA_035288405.1 bacterium
TTCGCTAATCGAGCTTGGAAGCCTGCCGTGGATGTTTTTGAGAGCGATGAAGAAATACTGGTGCGGGCCGAACTGCCGGGTGTGGAGATCCGGAACCTTGATCTGGCGGTCGAGGGTCAGATTTTCATACTACGCGGAAACCGAGAGACGTCCGTTCCCGGTTCTTCCGTTGTTTGTCATTTGATGGAGATTCCATTTGGTCACTTCGAACGTGTAGTCAATCTCCCAGCTCCGGTATCGCCGGACGAAGCCAAGGCGGTCTACAAGAACGGATTTCTCGATGTCATCCTCCCCAAGGCATCTCCGGGACGCCAGGGGCGCGTGGTTATCCTCGATCTCTAAATAAGGATAGGAACGGATGGACGTTACGGAAAAAACGACGAAGGAGGCCGAAGCTCCTCGGATTCCCAAAGAGATTGCAATCCTCCCGGGCGGTGATGCGGTTCTTTTCCCCTCTATGGTGCTCCCTTTTGAGCTGGAAGGGGAAAAATGGGTCAAGATGGTGGATGAAGTCATTGTCGGTAGCAAGATCGTGGGCCTTTTCGCCCTCAAACATCCACCGGAACCTATCACGCGGGAAAATCTGGCGGCGGTGGGTACAGTCGCTACAGTGGCCCGCTTCCTGCGGATGCCCGATGGGAAGGTTCACGTCCTCTTGCAGGGGATCGAGCGCGTGCGAATTACGGAGTTCTCCCAGGAGGAGCCGTACTGGAAGGCCCGGGTAGAGGTGATTTCCGACCAGGCCGAGCAGACTCCGGAATTTGAAGCTTTGCTTCGAAACGTTCGCGACCAGTTCCAAAAACTCGTCTCGGAATCTCCCAACCTTCCCCCCGAACTGGCGGTGGCTGCCCTGAACATTCCCAATCCCTCCCAACTCACCTATCTTGTGGCGATTCATCTGGGCTTGTCCCTGGAGGAGCGCCAGCAGTTCCTGGAGGAACCCAGCGTCGCTGCCCGCCTGCGCAAAATCACGGCTTACTTGCAGCGTGAGATGGAAATGCTGGAGTTGGGAAAGAGAATTCAAAATGAGATCATGGAGAAGAGAGATAAGGGCCAGCGGGAGTATTTCCTCAGGGAACAGTTGCGCGCGATTCAGAAGGAACTGGGGGAACTGGATGAAAAAGAAGGAGAGTTGAGCAAGCTGCGGGATCGGATCGAGAGCGCAGGACTCACGCCTGATGCACGCAAGGCCGTGGATGAGGAGATGCAGAATCTGGCCCGCATCAATCCGGCTTCCGCTGAGTATGCGGTGTCCCGTAACTACCTGGACTGGCTTCTAAGCCTTCCCTGGACAAAGTCCACGATGGATTCGTTGGACGTGCCGCTTGCCGCCCAGGTTCTCAATGAAGATCACTACGATCTGGAAAAGCCTAAGGAACGGATTCTCGAATATCTGTCCGTACGAAAACTCCGTGCCGATGCCAAGGGGCCGATCCTGTGCTTTGTGGGTCCTCCCGGAGTGGGCAAGACCTCCCTGGGCCAGTCCATCGCCCGGGCCATGGGACGCCGATTTGTACGTCTGTCCTTGGGCGGTGTTCGGGATGAAGCGGAGATTCGAGGTCACCGGCGTACTTACGTTGGCGCCTTGCCGGGCCGCATTATCCGCGAATTGCGGCGGGCCGAGTCCAATAACCCCCTCTTCATGCTCGATGAGGTGGATAAGATCGGGGCCGACTTCCGTGGAGATCCGGCTTCCGCTCTCTTGGAAGTGTTGGATCCGGCGCAGAACAACACCTTTGTCGACCACTACTTGGACGTTCCTTTTGATTTGTCACGGGTCATGTTCATCACCACGGCGAACGTCCTGGACACGATCCCGCCTCCGTTGCAAGACCGGATGGAAATTCTGGAACTGCCGGGATACACGGAGTCCGAGAAGTTGGGAATTGCCCGGCGCTATCTGGTTCCCCGGCAGCATTCCGAAAATGGGTTATCGCCGGAGACCGTCTCCCTGGATGATGAAGCCATCCTGAGCATCATCCGGCACTACACGCGGGAGGCGGGGGTTCGGAACCTGGAACGCGAGATTGCCAATGTCTGCCGGAAGGTGGCTCGAAAAAAGGCGGAGGGTTTGGTGGAACGGGTGACGATCAGTGCCCAGGAGATTCCGGAGTACCTGGGCCCCCAGCGAGTCCGCTACGAAATGGCCGGAGAGCAAGACGAGATCGGTGTGGCAACGGGACTGGCCTGGACGCCGACCGGTGGAGAGGTCCTGTTCGTGGAGGTGAGCCAGGTGCCGGGGCACGGAGAGTTGACATTGACGGGGAAGCTCGGGGACGTCATGCAAGAGTCGGCCCGGGCTGCGTTAACCTATGCGCGCTCCCGGGCAGAGAGCCTGGGGATCGATCCCGGTTTTCACGAGAAGACGGCCCTGCACATCCACGTTCCTGCCGGTGCCATCCCTAAAGACGGGCCCTCGGCTGGAATCACCATCGCGACGGCTCTGGTCTCCGCCTTGTGCCGGCGCCCGGTTCGAAAGCAGCTCGCCATGACCGGGGAGATTACTTTGAGAGGAAAAGTTCTTCCCATCGGCGGCGTGAAGGCGAAAATTCTGGCGGCCCACCGGGCCGGTATTAAGACGGTCCTTCTGCCACAGGATAACGAAAAAGATCTGGAAGAGATTCCTCTGCAAGTGCGCGAGGAGCTGCGGATCCTGTTCGTGAAGCATATGGATGAAGTCCTCAATTATGCCTTGATTTCGGACGGAAAGCCCAGTTCCTGATCTACGGATCCTTCACGACGTCGGAGCCGGATTACCAGCCCCTCTTCCGCGCGAACGGGTCTTCGGCAATGTGGATTTAGCATTTCCGGATAAGCCCCTGCCTTTCGGGGGCTTTTTCTCAGTGGTACGGACGAAGGCGCAGCGCTCTGTACGAATAGGTGAGAACGTGTCCCCTTATTGATTGAGGCCTGGGTGCAGGCCCTCTGCGGGGTGGAAAATAACGAATACAGAGGAGAGAGCCGGTGTGGGGAAAAACGAATGATAAACAATTCGAAAGGATCTTCCAGAACCATATTGCCAACACGGTTGGCTGCGCGGAAGAGCTCGGCAAGCTTTTCGGCGATCTGTCCACTTCCCGGGAACGGATCCAGAACATCATCGAACGGGAGCATAAAGGGGACAATCTGACGCGCGAAGCTCACCAACTACTGGATCGCACCTTCATTACGAAGATCGATAAGGACGACATTGTCACCCTGATCAATGAATTGGATCACGTGATTGACTTTATGAGGGCGGTCGCGCTCCGAGTGCAAATTTATCATATTACAGCGGCGCGCAGCGAGGCGGGTGGTTTTACGAACATCATTACGCAGATGACCAAAATGCTGCAGAGTCTTATGCCTGAAATATTAAATCCCAAAGTCGGAACAGTCCAGAGACAGGTAGTACAGATAAAAGAGTTCGAAGAGGAAGCCGACTTATTGCTGTATCGGGGGCTTGAACACCTTTTCCAGAGCGAGTCGGATGCAAAAACGGTGGTGCAATGGAAGGATATATTTGAGAATCTGGAGATCATTACGGATCACTGCGAAAACGTGGCCGATGCGATTTCTTCAATTTCCCGCAAAGAAGCCAGGTAAAGGGAAGGGCTCATGAGCGTAATGCTCATCATCGTTCTCCTGCTTGTGTTAGCTGCGGAGTTCGTCAACGGCTGGACCGACGCCCCGAATGCCATCGCCACGGTGGTGTCCACGCGGGTTCTGTCGCCGAGGAACTCCATTCTTCTGGCGACCTCGCTGAATATCATCGGAGCCCTGGCAGGAACGGCAGTTGCGGAGACCATCGGTAAGGGGATTGTCGAGGCTTCCGTGATCAACTTGCAGACTGTGGCAGCGGCTATGTTCGCCATTGTTATCTGGAGCAGTCTGGCGGCCCAGTATGGGATTCCCACCAGCGAATCGCATGCACTGGTGGCAGGGCTGGCGGGAGCCGGGCTGGCCACCGCGGGTCCGCACGTTCTGCTGTGGAGCGGCTGGCAGAAGGTTCTCATCGGGCTCTTCATGTCCTCTTTCCTCGGATTTGGGAGCGCGTGGATCATCGCGAAAGGGGTTCAGATATTTTTTGCCAACAGTTCTCCCATTAAATCCCAGCGCCTATTTGCCCGCTTACAAATTCTATCCGCGGCCTTTATGGCCTTCAACCATGGCTCCAACGACGGACAAAAGTTTATCGGCGTCTTTGCGCTTGCCCTCACTTTGGCGGGAATCTTCCCGAGCTTTCACATACCGTATTGGGTGATCCTGATTTGCGCGGCGACGATGGGAATCGGTACTTCCTTTGGGGGGCGGAAAATCATCCAAAAGATGGGGATCAAGATGGTTCATCTTGAGCCATGGCAGGGGTTTTCCGCCGAGACGGCCGCTTCCCTGACGATTCTCGGGGCCTCGCACTTTGGGATACCCTTGAGTACGACTCATTCCATCGGGACGGCGATAATGGGGGTGGGGGCTTCACGCCGGTTTTCGGCGGTGCGTTGGAATGTCTCGCAGGAAATTATTATGGCCTGGGTTCTTACCTTTCCGATTTGCGGGACGATTGCGTTTCTGATCGCATTGCTTCTTAAGCACCTTGTCTAACGGCCATCCAAGACGAGCTCCAGCCCATGAACGCACCCTAGGGGGTGGGGGAAGAAGTCGGAACTGGTTTTGATGTTTGTTAATGGCCGAAGCGGCGGTCCCTTTGCTGGTAGCTGCGGATGGCGCGCAGGAAGTCGATTCTCCGGAAGGCCGGCCAGTTGACATCGCAGAAATAGAATTCACTGTACGCGCTTTGCCAGAGAAGAAAACCACTCAGACGCACCTCTCCGCTGGTGCGGATGATCAGGTCCGGATCCGGAACGTCGTAGGTGTACATGTAGCGGCTGATCTCCTCCGGGGAAATGGATGCGGCAATTGCTTCCAGGGGAATAGCCTGCTTCTGCTTCTCTGCCAGGAGCTTCTTGAAAGCATCGGCAATCTCCTGGCGTCCGCCGTAGGCGACCGCTATGTTGAGAAAAAAACGATCGTGGCTTCGAGTGGCGTTTTCGGCCTTCCGGATGGTGTCTTGTAGTGCGGGAGGAAGGTTCTCGATCTGGCCGACAGCCCGGATTCTCATGCTGCGCTTCCGGGTCAGGGGGTTGCGGGTCATCTGGTCGATCTTGGCCTGGATGACTTCGATCAGCTCGTCCACCTCATCCGGAGCGCGCTGCTGGTTCTCGGTTGAAAATACCCAGATAGTCACTGTGCGGATGTCGAGATCCTCACACCACTTGAGAACCTCGTCGAGCTTCTCCGCTCCTCTCTTGTGGCCGTCGATGAGGGCAGGAAGATTCTTTTCCCGGGCGTAACGCCGGTTCCCATCCATGATGAGACCCACGTGCTGTGGAAGAGGCCCTTTGCGGACGGAAGACAAAAGCCTGCGGCCGTAAATGTAATAGAGCAGATCCTTAAAGCCCATGGTATGAATTTCTCCTTTTCCGATTTCATTCTACTGCATGTGGGTGGAAGGATGTCAACAGAGGATAGCGGCTTTCGTTGGAGAGAGCTTTCAAAGGGGGGACGGAAGTTTGAAGATCTCTTTGCCTTGGACTCCCCGGGAAGTCTCGATCAGTTTAAAAATCACCTGGTCGCCTTTGTGGACCGGCATATCCTCAGCGCTTACTTCGGATTCGTGAAAGAAGACCTCCTGTCCGCTCTCGGCGACAATAAACCCGTAATGTCGGCGTTCACTAAACCATTTGATGGATCCAGATGGCATACCACCCCCTCCTGGCCATGGACTGGACCGGTTCAATATCCGAAACGCTACTTTGCCGGGGTTTCCTTGGCGGGCTTTTCGGTGCTGTCCGCTTTTCCGGAAGATTCCTTTTTACTTGCTTTGGCCTTGATGGCAACCACATCTTTTGAAATAGAGAGGGCGATGAGACGGTCCCCTTCCCGAACGTATTCGAGCCGGACAGTCTCCCCGACTTTCAGTTGCTGAAGGCTCAACCCCTTGGGAAACTTGGTTGAATCCGTTATCGTGACGCCGACGGTCCATTTTCCCGTGGAAATGGGGACCTCCAGAACGAGGCTCCTACCCGCTTCGTCTACGGCAGAAACGGGCCCTTGGACGGTCCGCTTTTCTCCCGGGGCGATGGTCTTTGAATATCCCGGGATTGGCAGCGAGAAGATATAAACTGAGAGGGCAATAAAACTGAAAATAACCAGGAGATTCTGATTCCTGAGTCTCATCTTCTCCTCCTTTGAGGCAACGATTTTTCCCGTGTAGGCGAACTGCCTTACGGGTGGAATAAAAGTATTTCCCGCTCTCGGTTCACCAATTATACCTTAACCCCGCGCTTGCCTGGGGCAAGATTTTTCCGGTGGCCGGCTGCAGCTCACAGGCGTGTTCTTGCCCTGAGGAGGTGAGCCGCCCAGAAGCTCAGAGCCAGGAAGAATATTCCCAGGAAAATATAGACTTCGAGGCGCTTGAGATCTCCCAGGATCGCGGTGAGTGCGTCTCCAAAACCATACCCCAGGTATCCGAAGAGGAGTACCCACACCACAGCGCTGCTCACGTTCAGGATGGCAAACCTTGCCGGTTTCATGGAACTGGTGCCGATGGCCAGGGGGATGGCGATGCGGAAGCCATAAAGGAACCGCTGCAGTAAAACGACCCAGGTACCAAAGCGCTCGATGAAATGCAGAGCATAGGGGTACTTTTCAGAGAAACGCCGGGATCGGGCGATCCAGAGTCTGCCTTGCCAGCGGCCCAGGAAGTAGAAGAATTCATCGCTTAGAACGGTTCCCAGAAAAGCTATCAGCAAAACCATCTGCAAGTTGAGGTAGCCGTGGAAAGCGGCAAAGCCGGCCAAAATCAGCACCACCTCTCCTTCCAGGAAGGCGCCGACAAAGACAGCCAGATAGCCGTAACGCTCAATTATCCACAAATATTCCATGCTTTCGGGGGCTCCGTAAAATGCTCGTATCTTAGCAGAATTTTTCCTTGCCCTTGTGGATTTGTTTTAGTGAAAAAGCGTGATGACGAGGACGACGCGCGGGATTTCCGGTCGTATTTTCAGAAGAGTCAGGCCCGAGTTCTGAGCAGACGAAGCCCGTTGGCGGTCACCAGCAGGGAGCCGCCCATGTCGGCGGCCAGTGCCATCCACAAGGTAGCCAGCCCCGATAGGGTCAAGACCAGAAAAACAGCCTTGATCAGAAGGGCCAGGGCAATGTTGGCTCGTATGATGTTGACGGCCCGGCGTCCGGTCCGGATGGTTAGCGGAAGTTGAGAGAGATCGTCGCCCATGAGGACGATATCCGCAGTTTCCAGAGCCGCATGCGTACCCGCTCCCCCCATGGCGATTCCAACCGCAGAAGCTGCAAGGGCCGGAGCATCGTTGATCCCGTCTCCCACCATGGCAACCTTTTTTCCCCCGGTAGTCAACGACTGAACCACCTGGACTTTGTTTTCCGGAAGGAGTTCGTAATAGACGCGGTCGATCCCCAGTTGGGAGGCCATCGCCTCGGCGGCTCCCCGGTTATCTCCCGTGAGCATGACAACTTCGAGACCACATTCTTTGATCTGATCGAGGGCATTACGCGCTCCGGGTCGTGGAGTGTCCACGAAAGTGATCATGCCCATGACCTGATCCTGGCTTCCTAAGAAGACGGCGGTCTCCCCCCGATCTTCCGAGTGGTGCAGTATCTTTTCCAGGTCCGGGTTGCACTGCTCCTTTTCCTCCAGGAAGCGGTGGTTCCCCATAAAAAAGGAACCGTTGTCAACCTGTCCCTGCACCCCCATGCCGGGGATCGCCTGGACCTGCTTCGCGCTGAGAAGCGGGATTCCCGCGTTGGCGGCATGATTCACGATCGATCCCGCCAGATGATGTTCCGATCGCACGCCGAGGGACGCGGCAACCTGGAGAACTTGGGCAGGGGAGTGAGAATTCAGAGGAAGAACCCGGCTCACCCGGGGCCGGCCAAGAGTCAGTGTCCCCGTTTTGTCGAAGGCGATCACCTGAACATGGCCGATTGCTTCCAGAAAATTTCCTCCTTTGATAAGAACCCCCCGGCGGGCGGCCCCGGCAAGCCCGGAGAGAATGGTGACGGGGGTTGAAATGACCAGGGCGCAGGGGCACGAAACCACCAGCAGGACCAGCGCCCGATAAAACCAGGAAGAGAAGGGAGCGCCCGTGAGCAGGGGGGG
>DATEAK010000366.1:0-11940 GCA_035288405.1 bacterium
CACCGGGACTCCGCGTTACGGAGCACCTTGCTCTTTGGAGCTCGGACTTTCCTCCCCTCCCCCACGACGCGAGCCGTAGAGGAAGAGCGGCCATCCGTCCTACTTTGGGCCCGCTCATCAATCCCGAGATTGGCGAGCCGATCTGCGCGCCAGTTCTGCTCCCGGGGAATATGAGTAATTTTCACCTTGCTGAATTTTCCCATTAGCTCCAACACCCGGCAGTGTAAGGGGACAAGTCCAGGGCTTTTCACTTTATATATCCCGAGGAGCTGCCGGACTAAGAGTTCGGAGTCAGAGTACAACTCCACATTTCGAGCCTTGAGTTCCAGGGCCGTGGTGAATCCCATAATGGCTCCTTGGTATTCAGCCACGTTATTTGTCGTTACTCCAAGGTAGCGGCTGAGTTCTTGGATTACTTCCTCTTTCCCGTTGAGCATCACCACACCCGCACCTGCTTCCCCGGGATTGCCTCGAGCGGCTCCATCCGTATAGATCTTTACACTCTCCAATTTCTCAAACCCCTTTTTCTCTACTGGGAATCGCTTCTTCACGGCTTGCCATCGGCTCCTCGAGGCAATAGAGAAATCGGTTGCAGTGCGAACAACTGAAAATAGCCGCGCGGCTTTTGATTTCCACCACCAATTGGGGCCGAACCCGCAGGTGGCACCCCTGGCAGATTCCGTCCTTGACCGCAGTTACACCCAATCCCCCTCGTAAGGAAACCACACGCTCATAGCTCTGATAAAGCTTCCCATCCAAGCCTGAGATCAGGCGATCCCGTTGCCTGCGCCTGTCTGCGAGCTCTTTCTCAAGCTCTTCGGCTTCCTGGAGAAGCTGGGCTTTCTTGCCCTCGAACTCTCTTTTCTGGCGGGTCACATCTTCCTCTTTGAGGCGCATCTGAGCCCGCCTCTCCTCGGCTTTTTCCATGAGAGCGAGGACCTCTTCTTCGAAATTGAAGATCTTCCCTTTTAGAAACTCCACCTCAGTCATCACGGCGGCGTATTCTTTGTTGGTTTTCACCTCCGCCGATTTTTGTTGAATCTTGTTCAGATTATTACGTATCTCCTCGATATCCAGTTCCCTGCGACGTCGCTCTTTTTCGATCTGCTCGCTTTGCTGCTTTAAAGCTTCAAGGCCCTTGATACTCTCCTGTAAACCCAGTCCGGCCGCTTCGACTTCCTTCGGCACCTGGGCCTTCTTCGCTTCCAAGTCCCGGATCCGCAAATCCAGCTCCTGGAGCTCGATGAGAAGGCCCAGCTGATTGTTCTCCACAACCTCCTCCATTTTCGACAAACCCGAAAGTGAGTCTGGTGGGCCCACCTGGCTTCGAACCAGGGACCTACCGGTTATGAGCCGGTGGCTCTACCAGCTGAGCTATGGGCCCCATCCGGGCAATATTCATGATACCTCTTCCGTAAGCAGGGGAAGGGGTCTAGCATTCCACAAAGCTTTTCAAAAGCTTGCTGCGACTTGGATGACGGAGCTTGCGCAGAGCTTTGGCTTCTATCTGTCGGATGCGCTCCCGAGTCACCTCAAAATCCTGTCCGACTTCTTCAAGGGTATGTTCGGTGCCGACACCGATCCCAAACCGCTTTCGAAGCACCCTTTCCTCACGATGGGTTAGGCTGCTCAAAACTTTCCTTGTCTGCTCTTTCAGATTAAGTTTGACCACGGCTTCTCCCGGAGAGACCGCCTTCTTATCCTCGATGAAATCGCCCAGATGGCTGTCTTCTTCTTCTCCGATCGGTGTCTCCAGGGAGATGGGTTCCTTGGCGATCTTCAGCACCTTTCGAACTTTTTCCGCCGGGAGTTCCATGCGTTCTGCGATCTCCTCCGGAGTAGGCTCTCTACCCATTTCCTGAACAAGGATCCGGGAAGTCCGGACCAGTTTGTTGATAGTCTCGATCATATGCACGGGAATCCGGATTGTCCGGGCCTGATCGGCAATCGCCCGCGTGATCGCCTGGCGAATCCACCAGGTCGCATAGGTGCTGAACTTGTATCCCCGGCGATATTCGAACTTCTCCACGGCCTTCATCAGGCCGATGTTGCCTTCCTGGATCAGATCGAGGAATTGCAAACCTCGGTTTGTGTACTTCTTGGCGATGCTGACCACAAGCCTAAGGTTCGCCTCGGCCAACTCCCGCTTGGCCTTCCGATCTTTCTGCCGGCCCTGATAAATGGCGTTTAAAGAGCGCACGAGATCATCCCGGGTCGCATAGGCTTCCGCCTCGATCCGACGAGCTTTTCGGCGCTCGTTCCTGATTCGCCGTTCATACTCCTGAACTACCTTTGGAGGTAGGGATTTCTTTCTCCCCCCACTTTTCCCGGCCTTGCCGTTGTCTTTCCCTTCCCCGGAATCTTCACTTGGAATTTTCCCGAGGATGATTTGACAGCGCCGGATCTCTTCCTCGGCTTGCTGGAGACGGTGCACAAAGCTCTCAATCTTCTGTACCGCGCGGTCCATCTGGGCCGGCTGCAGGCGCAGGTCTTTGATCCCTTTGGCAATCTTCTCTTTAATTTGGACCTCTTCGGCCAGCAATCGCTTTTCTTTTTCACCCCCGGAAGCTGCTTTCGATTTGGACTTCTCGACTCTTTCCCAGGCTTTATCCAGAGCAGCAATCTTGTCCAGGAGGCCTAAAACTCGCTGAACCTCCCGACGAAGTTTCTGGGAATTGTCCTGATCATCCTCAATGATGGCCACGTCGTTTACACTGATGAGATCCTTCTTCAGTTTCTCCCGCAGTGCCACCATCTCTTTACTCGTTACCCGGCTTTCCGTGATGGCTTTAATGGTCTCAATTTGCCCTTCTTCGATCCGCTTGGCGATTTCAATTTCCCCCTCCCGAGTAAGCAGGGGGATAGTCCCCATTTCCTTCAAGTACATCCGTACGGGGTCGTCGACCCTGCCGGAGACTTCATAAGTCAGCTCCCGCTCTTCCCCGACCATTCGCTCTGCCTTCTCTTCCGCGTGGCCCAGAGAAATCTCCCTGGCTCTCGTGTCGGGGCCCGCGAAGGCCAGTGATTCTCCCCCAAAAAGAGTGACGATGTCGCTGAGTTGGTCGGGAGAAACGACTTCAGAGAGGGAAGGCCCTTCTCGCCTGCCTGAGGATTCGTACTCCTTCTCCTGAACTCTTTCAGCAAGGACCTTCGCTTTTATCGATCTTCCATTCCTTCCCATCTCTTCTTTTCCCTCCACAAGCAGTGGCTTTCTAGAGACTGGTCCCCCGGCATGGTGGGTCTTACTCACGGTACCAGATTTCTTTGTTCCTTCAAGACTTGAGATTTTCTTTCCGATAATACTCTCAGCTCTTCTTGCCGATCACCCTGTTGCGCTTCCTGAATTCTACGCTGGATCCGGAATAGCTCCTCTTCAACCTTTCTTTCTCTAAGTGTGCGCAAGCAGTCGGTGATCAAAGCTTCTGTGTCATCACACTCGAAACGCTGCAAAGTAAGTTTGCTGGCCAGGTGTCGCTGTTCCTCGGTCTGTAGACTTTCCAGGAGACCAGCGATCCCTTTCTCCGTGCCACTCTCGCCGGCATTCAAGAGAGATTCCGCAATGGCTCCCAAATCCCGGTCCCTGAAATCATCCGGTGTCAAGTGCCCCCGCAACCTCCCGATGATCTTAGGGTCACAAAGCATCACCTGTACGAGCCACCTCTCCGCCAATTCTTCTTTCTGCGGCAGATGAGACCGATCCCTTGCCTCCCATCGGTTTTGGACATCGATACTGGCTCTTTCGGTTTCCCGGCGGCTTCCCGGCAAGCCCCCTTCCTTCTTCCTGGATTTTTCCAGATGCGCGGTTAAAACTTCCGGACGAAATCGCAATGTGTCCGCCAAGCAGCGCACATACTCATCACGCTCTCCATCGTTTGCTACCCGTGTCAGGTAGGGAAGAAGCCGCTCCAGGCAATGCCAGCGCTCCGACGCAGAAAGCCTCAAGGCACCTCGTGTCTCATGGTCTATGAGATATTCCAGAAACGGCTTGGCCCGGTCCAGGAGAATCTTTAGCCCCTCAGCTCTCTCGGATTGCAAAAAACTGTCCGGATCCGTACCGGCCGGCAGCACTGCAACCTTCACTCCTAGTCCGGCTTCCAGCAACAACTCGTAACCCCTTTGGGCGGCCGTTTCCCCAGCCAGATCCCCGTCAAAGAGGAGAACAACGGTGCGTACAAAGCGCGCCAGCAGGCGGCACTGACTCCGCGTTAACGCGGTCCCCAACCCGGCCGCGACTCCTTCAATACCGGCCTGCACCATAGTGATAAGATCAAAATAACCTTCCACCAGAATAGCTCTCGATTCCCGGCGGAACCAAGGCTTGGCTTGATAGAGACCGTAAAGGTTCTCTCCTTTGCTGTAGACGGGCGTTTCGGGGGAGTTCAGGTATTTTGCCTCACTGTCCCCAGCGAGAATTCGCCCGCCAAAACCGATCACCCGCCCCTCCAGATTGTGAAGAGGGAAGATGACGCGGTCGCGGAACCGATCATAGTATCCGGTCCCTTGCTCCCTTAACTTGACAAGGCCAGCCTGCTCAAGAAACCGTGGGTCGTACCCCTTTTGTGTGAATGCTCTGAGGAGCGTGTCCCAACCCGAAGGTGCATAACCGAGACGGAACCGATTTAAAGCCTCGTTGCTGATTCGGCGTTCGTCCAGATATCGTCGGGCACGTTCTGCCTGAGGGGATTGGAGGCAGGTCTGAAAGAATTGACACGCTTCTTCGTTTAATGCCAGCAGTCGCTCCCGCAAGCGTTGGCCAGGGTCAGAAGCCGTTGCTCTCTGGGGTATAGTGACACTAACCCTCTGGGCTAAGATCCGGACTGCCTCAGGGAAAGAACAATTCTCGTGTTTCATTAAAAAGTGGAAGGCATTGCCCCCCATACCGCAGCCAAAGCAATGGAAAATCTGGAGTTCAGGATTCACCATAAAGGAGGGCGTCTTTTCTGAGTGAAAAGGGCAAAGACCCTTTAGATTCTTACCGCTACGAGACAGAGGGACGTACTCGGAGATAAGTTCGGCGATGTCCACTCTGTCACGAATTTCGTCGATGAGTTGCGCGGGAATATGGCCAGCCACTTCCCCTCCCCGTGGTTGCAGAGGGATTCTAGAAACGTTTTCTTCTCAAGTTCGTCGGAGGACTATCACCTCCGCGTTCTCCGTTTACCAAAACCGCTAAGGCTTACAAAGTAGCGGTTGAGAACCACCGGAGGAGAAATTGTCTGTTCCCGTAAAATGGCTTGTCTATCCCCAATCCGGAAAACGGACACGAACTCCGCTCTTTGAGTCTGGGTCAACGTTCATACATCACATTCGCATTAGAAAATGAGGTATTAAGCGAAACGAGACCGGAAATTGTTAGGAAAAGAACCCGGGACAGGACTCTAGACAAAGAACACCCCCCGGAGCCCCCTTCCTTGAGAGATCTTCCCGAAACGAACTTTTCCCTGATCTTTTTCTAGACCCTCCTGGGTCTGTTCGGCCTCTTTCGTACCGAATAGACCGGGAGAAGAGCAATCAACAGCCGGATAATTCAGTTCCTCACCCCCCTGAAGGGGTTAATAGTTCAACCACCCAGCGATTTAGAGTCCCTCCATCCAACTGTCCCCGAAGTCCGGGCATGAGTACCTTCATTACCTTTCCCACATCCTTGGGGGAAGTCGCATCCACCTGCACAATCGCCTGGCGAATTTTTTCCTTGGCTTCATTCTCTGTAATAGGGGGAGGCAAAAAACCTTGCAGGATTTGAATCTCTTCGGACTCCTTTGCCTCCAAATCCGGGCGGTGTCCCTGCTTATAAAATTCGATGGACTCCCGACGCTGCTTGATAGAGGAAACTATCGTATCGACAAATTCAGCATCACTCAGGGGGCTACCTTTTTCAATGGCCTGGTTCTGGGCTGCAGCTAACACCATTCGAATAGCCGAAGAAGCTCTCTTGTTCCCGGTTTTGAGAGCATGTTTGAGCTCTTCCCTAAGCCGGTCGCCGAGACCCATCATATCCCCCCGGCTATGTTGTACCGCGAGAAGCCGCTCGGGCCGCTTTTTTGCGAGCAGCCACTAGCTTCCTTTTCTTCCTGACACTCGGCTTCTCGTAATGCTCTCTCTTGCGAACCTCCGACAGTACCCCTGCCTTTTCGCACTGCTTCTTGAAGCGCTTCAGGGCACTCTCAAAAGGTTCGTTTTCCTTGATCCGGATTCCCGGCATACATCTCTCCCCCTTTCCCCAAATCAGAAGACTTTGTGGTTAGGTTTAGGAATGCTTTGCACTCCGCTTAAGGGGACAATAACCCGACCCTAATACAAACAAGCAATATAGGGAATTATGGGTGTTTTGTCAATGGAATTATTGGAAATCCTTGATTCTTCAGATCGAAAGTTTTTTGCGCTCAAACTCCAATAGAATCACCCGGCAAGTCCTTTTCCTTCTTCTGGACTGGCCTTCTTCCGAAGTCCGCTCTGTCCAAATCTCCGGCCCAACTCTTCGTAGACTTTCTCCGGCGAAACGCTTAAAGCTGATAATGCAACCAGGCTGTGGAACCATAAATCGGCAACTTCGTAAATGAGAGCCTCAGGAGTCTGGTCCTTTGCCGCCATGACGACTTCAGCGGCTTCCTCGGCAACTTTTTTAAGCACCTGGTTCAAACCCTGCCCGAAGAGGCGGGAAACATATGAATCCTCTCGGGGATGGAGACGCCGATCCTCGATCACCTCATAGACAGCGTCGAGAATCCTACAGGCAGGTACAGATGGAGTTTCTTCAAGGGGCTTCTCGGAACCTTCCTCCTGCACTCCCACCTTCTGGAAAAAACAGCTTTTCTTCCCAGTGTGACAGGCTGGACCCAAGGGTTTCACCTGAAGCAGGACTGTATCCTCGTCACAATCCACGTAGAGTGCCTTTACTTCCTGCCAATGACCTGATGTTTCTCCTTTTTTCCACAGAGAGTTGCGGGACCGGCTCCAGAAATGGCTTTCACCGCTCTGCATGGTTTTCCGAAAGGCCTCTTCGTTCATATAGGCAAGCATCAAAACCTGACCGCTAGCGCAATCCTGGACAATGGCCGGAATGAGGCCCCCGGGCCCATAGTTCAAACGGATCTCTCCATCCATTGAATCACCCCTTCTCCCAGCTTAGAGGCGAACCTCCACCCCGTGCTCTTTTAAGTACTTCTTGGCCTGACCGATGGTTATTTGGCGGTAATGAAACAACGAGGCGGCAAGAACCGCATCGGCTTTTCCGTCCCGCAAGGCCGCTAAAAAATCATCCAAGGTCCCGGCCCCACCGGACGCGATGACCGGAATCCCAACCGCTTCAGACACGGACCGGGTCAGCAAAATGTCATATCCCTTCCGAGTCCCGTCCTTGTCCATACTCGTGAGCAAAATTTCGCCGGCCCCAAGTTCTTCGGCCTGCCGGGCCCAGCTCACTGCATCCAGGCCGGTCTCCGTCCTGCCCCCATGAGTGTATACCTGCCAGCGCGGGCGATCTCCGGCAGAATCAAGATGTCGCCTGGCATCAATGGCCACCACAACACACTGGCTGCCGAACTCCTCGGCGGCTTCCCGCACAAGCTTGGGTCTAAGAACTGCAGCCGTGTTGATGGAAACCTTGTCCGCTCCCGCCTTAAGGAGGATTCGAAAATCCTCTACTTGGCTAACTCCCCCCCCTACAGTCAGCGGCATGAAGACTTGCTCAGCCGTGTGCCTGACGACTTCCAAAAGGATCCCCCGTTCCTCATAGGAAGCAGTGATATCCAAGAAAACAATCTCATCAGCTTCCTCTGCGTCGTAGCGTTCGGCAATTTCCACCGGATCCCCAGCATCCTTCAGACCTAGGAACTGAACTCCCTTCACCACCCGTCCCCCCTTGACATCGAGACATGGGATGATCCGCTTGGCAAGCATCTATTCTCCTGCTACCAGCTCCAAGGCTTTCTTTAGATCAACTGCACCGTCGTAGAGGGCTTTCCCCACGATGACACCCTGCACTCCCTGCAAACTCAGACTTAGAAGGGAACGGATGTGTTCCAGTGTTCCAACTCCGCCCGAGGCGATGACAGGGAGCCGTGTCTCCCGGGTTAGAGCCTCAAGACCTTCAAGGTTAGGGCCCGACAGCGTTCCGTCCCGGGAAATGTCCGTATAGATCAACCCAGCGACCCCCCAAACTCCTAGCTTCTCGGCCATGGGAATGACCCCCACCGATGTTGTCTCTTTCCATCCCTTGACAGCCACATTGCCCCCCCGGGCATCTAGAGCAATGTAGATACGCCCGGGGTACTCCTCAATCGCTCCCATGACCAAGTCGGGAGAAGACAAAGCGGCCGTTCCCAGGATCACTCGGTCCACGCCAGCATGGAAACACTCTCGGATGGTCTCCAGGCTGCGCAGTCCTCCCCCAAATTGAATGGGAATTGCTACGGCGCGAGTGATTTCCCGGACGATTGGAAGGTGTTTCGGTGATCCGCTAAATGCTCCATCCAAATCGATCACATGGAGCCGGCGTGCTCCCAGTGATTCCCAATGGCGTGCCATAGCCGGAGGATCAGCAGAATAAACAGTCTCAGCCTCCATCTCCCCATGGACCAGCCGCACACACCTACCTTCTCTTAAGTCAATAGCCGGAATAATCTCCACTACAACTCTCCAAAGTGCCGCAAGATTTCCAATCCCACCCGCTGGCTCTTTTCCGGGTGAAATTGGGTTCCGTAGATATGCCCGCGCCAGACACATGAGGTGAACGGAATGCCATACCAGGTTCGGGTCGCGGCCACTTCAGGCTCATCGGGTACCGGGTAATAGGAATGAACAAAGTAGACCCGTGTGCCGGAGTGGAGTCCAGCCAAAATCGGAGCCGGACGGAGGATTTCGATCTCGTTCCAACCCATATGAGGAACTTTCAGAGGAACTCCTTCCGCTGTTAGAGAAGCGGGAAACCGCACGACCTTTCCGTGAAAGATCCCCAGTCCTTCGCAGAGGCCGAATTCTTCACATTGACTAAAGAGAAGCTGCATCCCCACGCAAACCCCCAGGAAAGGACGACCCGTCTCTAGATAACTACGAATGGGTTCCACCATTTTATAGCGGCGCAACCCCTCCATGCAGGCCCGGAAAGCTCCCACTCCCGGCAGGACGAGCTTTTCCGCGTGCTGGATTTCGTGGGGTTTCGAACTCAGAACCGCCGGAATTCCCATCCGCTCAAAGGCCTTTTGGACACTTCTCAAGTTACCGATGCCATAGTCTAGGATCGTGATCATTTTCTTTCGGCGGGCTTCAAAGTTTTCCTTTAGTCGACAAGACCCCTTTGATCCTTGGATCCTTTTGGGTGGCATGGTCCAGCGCCCGGGCCAGAGCCTTGAAAATCGCCTCTACGGCATGATGAGAATTGCTCCCGTAATGGAGGTTTATATGAAGATCAATCCCTCCGTGACTGGAAAAAGCACGCAGGAATTCCTCCACGAGTTCCAGATCGAACCCTCCCACTCTTTCCTTGGGTAATAAAGCTTCGAAAACCAAGTGAGAGCGACCGCTCAGATCCAGATGCACCGAGGCCAAAGCATCGATCATGGGAACCGTGGCACTGCCGAACCGGCAAATCCCCTCTTTCCCCCCCATGACCTGCACAAGCGCTTCCCCCATGCTGATTCCGACATCTTCCACCAGATGATGGAAATCAACCTGTGTATCCCCATGGGCCTGGATTGTCAGATCAAACATTCCGTGTTTGGCAAACAAGGAAAGCATGTGGTCGAAAAAGGGGACGGTGGTATCGATCCGATAAGTTCCGACCCCATCCAGCTTGAAATCCACCTCGACAGAAGTTTCCTTGGTAACTCGCTTGACCTGCCCTTTTCCCTTCAAGGTGTGCCCTCCATGACTGCCCGAATTCTCACCGGTGACTACGGTCCCTGCCGGTTCTCATCTCCAGGGCCCTTGCGTGAGCCTCCAACCCTTCCGCTTGAGCGAGCTGCCGCACAATCTCGGAAATGGATTCCAGCGCCTCGGCAGTGTAGCGTAAGATGTTTGAACGTTTCAAAAAGTCGTAAACCCCCAACGGGGAAGCAAAGCGGGCTGTACCACCCGTGGGCAAGACATGATTAGGCCCCGCAGCGTAATCGCCCAAAGCCTCGGGAGTCCAATGGCCCAAAAAAATAGCGCCGGCATTGCGAATCATCCCCAGCAAATCTTCCGCTCCGGCGACAGCCAGTTCCAGGTGTTCAGGCGCAATTTCGTTGATCAGGTCGACGGCTTCTTCCCGGGTGGCGACTATGAGGATCGCCCCTTTCGTTTCCCAGGCCCGGCGAGCCACGGCTTCCCGGGACAGACTGGCGAGCTGCTTTTCCACCTCGGACTTCACTTGAACTCCCAAATCCTGTGAGAGAGTAATCAGCAGCGGGAGCGCCATCTCGTCATGTTCAGCCTGAGCCAGAAGATCGGCAGCCACCGCAGCAGGAGAGGCGCTCTCATCGGCTACGATGAGGACCTCGCTAGGACCTGCCACGGAATCAATCCCCACCTCCCCATAAACCATTTTCTTGGCCACAGCCACATAGAGATTCCCCGGCCCCACAATTTTGTCCACCCGGGGAATTGTCTCTGTTCCGTATGCCAATGCTGCTATTGCCTGAGCACCGCCCACGCGGAAAATCCGCTTCACCCCTGCGATTCTCGCCGCCGCCAAGACAACCGGAGGAATTCTACCCCCCGGAGAAGGACAGCAGAGCACAGACTCCGAAACGCCGGCCACCTGAGCGGGGATTGCCGTCATCAGCACCGTGGATGGGTAAGCCGCCTTGCCTCCGGGAACGTAGAGCCCTACCCGTCCGAGGGGAGTGACTTTCTGTCCCAAAAGCACTCCCTGCTCCTCGGCCACAAACCAGGAATTTTCCAACTGCCTCTGGTGGAAACGGCGGATCCGATCCGCGGCAACCTGCAGGGCGGTCATCAGATCAGCAGGTACCCCCAGGCAAGCCTTGTCGACCTCCTCCGCGCTGACCTGCAGCTGTTCGGGTGTCCCTTCCCAACCATCGAACCGCCGACAATAGTCCAAGAGCGCCTGATCCCCATTTTGCTGCACATCCAGCAGGATTGCCCTCACTTCGGATTCAATCCGGCGAGCATCGATTTCTCCCCGCCGCTTCAAGACCTCCAGGAAGTCCCTCCCTTCCTTTTCCTGAGCTTGAATCAACTTCACGGCACTTCCCCCTATGGCCTTGGCTGACCGACCAGGGCAACCCTCAGTTTGTCAATCATAGACTCAACCCGATCAAATTTGGTCTTGTGGCTGGCCCGGTTGACGATCAGTCGAGTGGTGGCTCGGTCAATTTCCTCGACCTCGACCAGGCCGTTTTCAGCAAGGGTCCGGCCACTGGAGACCAGGTCCACAATCCACTCAGACAACCCCACGATAGGAGCGAGTTCGATGGAGCCGTAGAGCTTGATTACCTCCACCTGAATCCCCTTCCGGATCATGTACTCAGTGGTAATGCGGGGAAATTTTGTGGCCACCCGAATATGGGAAAGCCGTGCCGCATCGGAAATGACAGGGGCATCCTTCGGCTTAGCCAGCACCAGGCGGCAGGCCCCGAACTTTAAGTCCAGGGGCTCATAAACATCCTTTTGCTGCTCCAAGAGGATATCCTTTCCCACGATTCCCATGTCGGCCGCGCCATGCTCCACATAGGTAGGAATATCCAAATCCCTGAGGGTTAAGAAATCCACTTCCAAATCCCGGTCCTCAAAAATCAAACGACGGCTTCCTTCGGGAAAATCCAATGCAGAAAATCCGATCTTCCGCAGAAGCTTGACCGTGGCCTGCAAGTTGCGTCCCTTGGGCAAAGCCATCGTGAGCCGGCTGCTCATTTTACTCTCCAAATCCGGGCCCCCATTGATGCGAGTTTCGTTTCCAGCCCCTCATAGCCCCTGTCCAGATGGTAGACACGGGAAACT